>JAYUJS010000199.1:0-3364 GCA_043765095.1 Ferruginibacter sp. | reverse complement strand
TATAGCGCTCATTATTTGTAATCAAACCCATATTATAACTATCCATTACTTCTGCTACTTCACCATGTGCATTTTCTACCAATTCTTCCTTGATAGCTGGTATAATCAGATCATTAATGTTAAATGATAGACCACCACGGAATGCCATACGATATCCAAGAGTTTTAATATCATCCAAGAAACGAGCCGTGATAGGAACAGACGTCCACTTAATAATATCTCCAATAATTTCCCTTAAATTTTTCTTTGTAAGCAATGCATTTACAAATCCTACTTCTTTTGGTACATGTTGGTTAAAAATAACACGACCTACAGTTGTTTCAATCAATTTAAAAGTAAGCGTGCCATCATTGTTACGATGGTTTGCTCTTACTTTAATATTTGCATGCAAGTCTATTATTTTCTCATTGTAAGCAATGATAACTTCTTCCGCAGAGTAGAATGATTTTCCTTCACCCTTCACAATATCGTCTCCAATTGTTTTCTTTCCTTTGCTAATATAGTATAAACCGAGTACCATATCCTGAGAAGGTAGGGTAATTGGTGTGCCATTTTGTGGATTTAGAATATTATGTGAAGAAAGCATTAATAACTGTGCTTCCAAAATAGCGGCATTGCTCAAAGGAATATGCACCGCCATCTGATCTCCATCAAAATCGGCGTTAAACGCAGATGTAACCAATGGATGAAGTTGTATTGCTTTTCCTTCTATTAATTTTGGTTGGAATGCTTGAATAGACAACCTGTGAAGGGTTGGGGCTCTGTTCAACAATACAGGATGACCTTTCAATATGTTCTCAAGAATATCCCAAATAATAGCTTCTTTTTTATCTACTAACTTTCTTGCACTCTTTACTGTTTTTACAATACCTCTTTCAATAAGTTTACGAATAATAAATGGCTTGAATAATTCCGCTGCCATATCTTTTGGTAAACCACACTCATGCATTTTTAACTCGGGTCCCACTACAATTACAGAACGACCAGAGTAATCCACACGCTTTCCTAACAAGTTTTGACGAAAACGACCTTGCTTACCTTTTAATACATCAGACAAAGATTTCAATGCACGACCTCCTTCTGCTTTTACAGCATTAGATTTACGACTATTATCAAACAATGAATCTATTGCTTCTTGCAACATTCTTTTCTCGTTACGAAGAATTACTTCAGGAGCTTTAATCTCCATCAATCGCTTCAAACGGTTGTTACGAATAATAACACGACGGTATAAATCATTCAAATCAGAAGATGCAAAACGACCACCATCCAAAGGCACTAATGGACGAAGTTCTGGTGGTATAACAGGAATATATTGCATAACCATCCATTCAGGGCGGTTTTCAATTCTTGTATTAGCATCACGAAAACTTTCTACTACGCTCAAACGCTTTAGGGCATCTGCTTTGCGTTGTTGAGATGTTTCATTAGCTGCAGAGTTACGAAGGTCGAAACTGAGTTGGTCTAGGTCTAAACGCTCCAGCAAAGCACCTACAGCCTCCGCTCCCATTTTAGCTACAAATTTTTCTGGATCTTCATCAGGTAGCAATTGATTCTCTTTTGGAAGGGTATCTAAAATATCTAAGTACTCCTCTTCTGTTAATAAATCAGCATAATTTTGCCCCTTATCTGCACGTACACCTGCATTTATTACTACATAACGCTCATAATAAACAATGGTTTCTAATTTCTTAGAACTCATACCAAGCAGGTAACCAATTTTATTTGGCAAAGATTTAAAGTACCAAATATGTACGATTGGTACTACCAATTTGATGTGTCCCATACGTTCTCTACGTACTTTCTTTTCTGTAACCTCCACACCGCAGCGGTCACATACAATACCCTTGTAACGTATACGCTTGTACTTTCCGCAAGCACACTCATAATCCTTTACAGGGCCAAATATTCTTTCACAAAACAAACCATCTCTTTCGGGTTTGTATGTACGATAGTTGATTGTTTCAGGCTTTAAAACTTCACCATAGCTTCTTTCTAAAATAACATCTGGACTAGCCAAACCTATTGTAATTTGTGAGAAAGATGCTCTTGGACGATTTTCTTTTTTAAATGACATATATAAAATTAATATTTAGCCTCCCTAGGTATCCCGATAAATCGGGATACTTGGAGTCTGTTAAAATTTAAAGTTCTTTTGTACACTTAAACTAAAGTTTAAGATTTAATACATACTATCAAAATACTGCAACCCAAAGTGCCCTTTGGGAGTTTAAGAGAAGGGAATTGCTTATTCAAATTTAAGGTCTAATCCTAACCCTCTCAATTCATGTACCAATACATTGAAGGATTCTGGTATTCCAGGTCTAGGTATGTTATCACCTTTTACAATTGCTTCGTATGTCTTAGCTCTTCCAATAATATCATCAGATTTAATTGTCAAAAGTTCTTGTAACATATTAGATGCACCATAAGCTTGTAATGCCCAACACTCCATCTCTCCAAAACGCTGACCACCAAACTGTGCTTTACCGCCGAGTGGTTGTTGCGTTATAAGACTGTACGGCCCGATAGAACGAGCGTGCATTTTATCATCAACCATATGGTGTAGCTTGATTACATATATAATACCCACCGTGGCTTTTTGGTCAAAACGATCTCCTGTTTCTCCATCATACAAATAGGTATGTCCAAATTTAGGCAATCCAGCTTTCTCAATATTTTCTGCAATTTCTTCAACCGAAGCACCGTCAAAAATCGGAGTAGCAAAACGAACGCCTAATTTTTCACCTGCCCAGCCTAATGCTGTTTCATAAATCTGTCCAAGGTTCATACGACTAGGTACACCCAATGGGTTCAATACGATATCTACTGGTGTACCATCTTCTAAAAATGGCATATCTTCTACACGTACAATTTTTGCTACAATACCTTTATTACCATGTCGACCAGCCATCTTATCCCCTACTTTAAGTTTACGCTTAATAGCCATGTATACCTTTGCAAGTTTCAATACACCTGCTGGTAATTCATCACCAATTGATATATTGAATTTTTCACGCTTGTATCTGCCCAACTCTTCGTTAAACTTAATATTGTAATTATGCAATAAAACGTTTATTAATTCATCAATCTTTTCATCGCCACTCCAGTTAAGCGGATTTACGTTTACGTAATCAATTTGAGCCAAATTCTTTACAGTAAACTTTACTCCTTTACCAATCAATACTTCACCAAATGTGTTAGCAACACCCAAACTTACTTTATCTAATAACATGCTTTGCAATTTTTCTTGCAACATACTCATTAAACGCTCTTCATTTGTTTCATGGTTTTTCTCAATCTTATCCATTTGAGCTTTTTCACGCACTTTCGCATTCTTATCTTTTTTCGCTCTTTGAAACAA
>JAYUJS010000198.1:0-1210 GCA_043765095.1 Ferruginibacter sp. | reverse complement strand
TTTTGTGGGTTTTATTAAGCAGCCAAAGCTCTTTTATAAATGACTGCTGGTGTTTTGTAATGTAGGTTTTGATGCGGTCTTTTGTTGTTATAAAACTGCATAAAATCCTTAATTCCTTTGTATAAAGTTATTCCATTTTCGTAGGCATGCAAATAAATATTTTCATACTTAATGCTACGCCAAAACCGCTCTATATAAATATTATCAATTGCCCTTCCTTTACCATCCATACTTATTAATATTTCATTACTTTTTAATAGTGCTACATGTACTTCGGAAGTAAATTGTGAACCTTGGTCGCTGTTTATTATTTGTGGTTTTCCATAGGTGTCAATAGCTTCTTTAGTTATACTTGCACACCACTCCGCCGTCATACTATTACTTATGCCCCAGGCTACGATGTAACGGCTATAAACATCTATTACTGCATACAAATACATAAATCCTTTTGCCATGGGTACGTACGTTATATCTACTTCCCAAACTTGATTTTGCTCGGTAATTTTTAAACCCTTTAGTAAATACGGATATTTGTAAGATGCTTTATCAGCAATGGTTGTACGTGGCTCTTGGTATAATGTACGCCATCCCACAAGTTTCATCAACCGCCTTATTTTCTTTACGTTTATATTGTAGCCTAAGCCTACAAGTAAAACTTGTAGTCGAAGTACTCCATAAAATGGTGTGTCAAAATACTGCTCATCTAACCACCTCATAATGGCTAAATTTTCAGCAGTTTCTGGCACAGGCTCATAGTAAAATCTACTGCGGTTCAAGGTCAATAATTCACATTGTTTTACAATACTTACATCACTTTTTGCTACTTCTACCATAAGGCATCTTTTTGCTGCTGGCATTAGTTCAATTTTTTTTTAAGAAAATCATTTTCTACTTTTAATTGACCTATTTGTGCATATAATTCTTGGAGCAGTTTTTCATGATCTTGCACAACTAATTCTTTACTATCCTTATCAAACAAACTGGCCGAATTGGCTATAAATTCTCTTTTCCATTGATTGGCTTGGGTGGGATGAATATCGAATTTTTTACAAATTTCTTCGATTGTCTGCTGTTCTTTTAAAGCAGCTAATGCAACCGTAGCTTTGAAATCGGCTTTAAATTTACGTCTCGGTGTTGTACTCATTTTTACAGGTTTTATTGTTAAAGTTATATCTTAACTTACTGTCCGATTTTTGGGGAGTACTATAGA
>JAYUJS010000197.1:0-1211 GCA_043765095.1 Ferruginibacter sp. | reverse complement strand
TAAAACGGCGTGTTATACCAGGCAAGCATAGACGCATCTGATGCGCCAGTAGGTACTGGGTTAGTAACATATTTTACATCAACAGTATTTCCTGCAATTGTTGTATTTCTTATTCGTAATGTACTATCATCAATATTTTTATCCGTTGCATATCCTTTACCTGCGTCTATCAAAATACCAATAGGCCAGCCCATTATTACAGAATTAAATATAGATATGGCAGAATTTCTTCTTATTTGCACACCTGCTAAATAATTACTGTTTCCAACATTACTTAATACAGCTCTTGGACCAATAGCAGTTACATTACAAAAAACTGCAGAAGTTTTTGGTCCTTCAGTTGTGCCATCGGCATTGTTATCACTTTCAAAAGCTTCCGATTTAGAACCATCAGCTATTACTGAATCTCTAATAATTAAGCCAAATTGCACTTTCCCACTATAACCATTATCAGTATCAAAATCATCATCCTGTGTTTTTGATGCTACCAAATATTTACAATTTACAGTACCACCAAACCATTCAAACGCATCATCTTTTGCAAGGTAAGTTTCTACATGATCTATAGTTGTAGCACTTCCTACAGCTGCCATTGTAAGGCTATTAATTTCTTTATCTGGCTCAAATGCATACCCAGCATACTCTATACGTACATAGCTTAGTGTGCCAGAGTTATCATTATCTATAGCAGCAGGGCTTGCAGCATCACCATTGCCAGCTAGTCCATCACCAAATGAATTATCTACGCCACCTTCAACCCTAAACAAACCATATTTTCCATTAAGGGTTGAGTTTATACTTGCTCTGCCACATAGTATTATTCCACCCCAGTCCCCGCTTTGTGGGTTAGGCGATGATGTAGTAAATACGATTGGTTCTGTAGCAGTACCAATAGCATTTATTTTTGAACCACGAGTTATTATTAAAGCAGCTACATCTACACCAGTAAATGACCCTTTAATTACCGTGCCAGCTTCTACTGTCATAGTCTTATTACCTACCAAATACACCAATCCTTTTAAGATATATGTGTTTGCTTTTTTTAACGTAATATCTTCTGCTATTCTACCTGTAAGTATAATTGTTTGCCCTGTACTACCACCACCACCACCTTGGTTTACATATACTATCTCCTTCTCTCCATCTGTTTCTATTTTTCTGCAACTTATAATTGCCAATGCTGATACAGCAGATAATAATAAAAGGTACTT
>JAYUJS010000196.1:0-1212 GCA_043765095.1 Ferruginibacter sp. | reverse complement strand
ACGGCAAGCACTCTCCTACCATTCATAAAACTTTCTTCTATATCTGCTAAAAAACCTTGCTTGTTTAGCTTAGCAACAATTCTGTCAAACATCCGCCTTAGCTCTGCACGTTTTTTGTACAACTTCATTCTTATGTCATACAAATCATTGCTTGCTTTGTCTCTTACTACGCCTGTTTCGTCTAATACTTCGTCTATTAAAACTTTTATATTTTTTTCATAATAGTTTTGATCTATCACTTTTGTAAGCCCTGGGAAAGTATCTCTTACCTCTACAGTAAACCATCTAAAAATACTTTCCATGCTCATCACCAATCTGCGGATGAGTATAAATTGCTCTCCTCCAAGCGATGCACCAGGAATACCCAATAATTTTAAATCTCTTAAAATATTGGTTGTAAAATCATTTGGAAAATTTGTACCACTATCCAATATCATTTTAAACTCGTTGGCTTGTTGCAGTTCTAGTTCAATGTATTCTTTACGAGTATGTATACGAAGCTCAGCTGCCTTGTGCTTCGCATATTCCGTGCGGCAGTGCAGGGCAAGTAGTTCTTTTATTTTATCAAACTCCAGTTGTTGTAAGGCTGTTTCGGGGAAGAATTTCACAAAGAAAAATTGAAAATTTGAAATTGTGCAAATTTGAAAATATTGCACAAGTAAAGAAATGAAATAAATGGGTTATTTTTTGAGTTCTCTTGTTTCACTATTGCCGCCAATATCGTGTGTATTGTTATAAATAAATTTTGAAATAGTTGTAACTAAACCGCAACATTTTGTAGTTTCAGATACATATTTCATAGTCAAGGTATCGATATCCACGTTATTTAATTTTATAAAAGTAAATTCTGTAGGTTCTGTTAAAAAATAGACTTTCAAAATACTATCGTAATTATTTCCACTATATTTAACTAAACTGTGCTGAAAAAAAGTTGTATCAGTACCATTTAACGAAAAGAACTTTATTTTATTTTTATCATATATTGAGTTAGTGCCAAAAACTAAATCATTGCCATTTACTTTGCTTACAATTCTAAATTGTCCAGAAGTATCACTTGAAATACAATCAAAATATCTACATTTATCACAAGCGTAAAATAAAATAACAAATAAACTGACAAAGAAAATAAGTATTATCTTTTTCATAGTTTTTAGTTTTAAGATTGTCTATTCAAAAAATATTCTCTAAAAACTTTAATTTCTTCTAATTCTA
>JAYUJS010000195.1:0-1214 GCA_043765095.1 Ferruginibacter sp. | reverse complement strand
CATTTACAATCATACCCATTGGGCTGCCGCTATGCCAAATACCTTCGAGCCTATGCCCTCGTGTACGCACTATGAGTGGGCAACTTTGCTGCCCTGCTGTACGAAAATGTAATGTAGCTACATCATCACTTAATGGCTGTAAACCATACAATAAATAATCTAGATATTGTATTTCTGCAATAGGGCGTAAGCCTCTTAAAGCCATGCCTATGCCTTGCCCCATAATCGTAAGCTCTCTTATACCAGTATCAAAAATACGGTCACTGCCATGCTTTTCTTGCAAGCCACTAAAGCCTTGGTTTACATCTCCTATAAAACCTAGGTCTTCGCCAAATGCTACTACTTTATTATTGGTTGCAAATAATTGGTCAAAGTATTTATTCAATATTTCATATCCATTTAGCATAGTTGCATTCTCTTCAAACTTTGCTGGTATATGCGTCACTTTTAGTGCAGATTTTGGCCCTTCGTTGTACAAAAATTTATCATATACTTCATTATTTCTTTTCAATAAATTTTTGTAAAAAGATTTTAACGTTTCATTTTTTGGCAAGTCATATAAAGCAGTTGCCAATGTTTTAAGAATATCTCTTTTTAATGGTTCACGTTCTTTACTCAAATTGCCAGCAAGTTTTGTAGCAATATCATTATTTGTATTTTCAAGCAAGGTTGCAGTTTCTACAGCTAGTGCTTTTATTGGAGCAAAATAAGCTTCCCATGCAGCTATTTTTGCTTGTTTTACATGTGCAGTTGCATCTTCCTCTATTACTTCTAATTCTTCATCTGATGCTAATGCATTTTCTATTATCCAGCTACGCATTTGTTTTATACAATCCCATTCTTTTTCCCAAGCAAGCCTGTTTGTAGTTTTATAACGCTCATGGCTGCCAGAGGTAGAGTGGCCTTGAGGTTGTGTTATTTCTTCTATATGAAAAATTGCAGGAGTATGTGTTTCTCTAATTCTCTCAATAGCTGGTTCTAATACTTCACAAAGTCCAGCATAATCCCACCCTTTTAGTTTGTATATATCAAAGCCATTGCTGTTATCATTTTTTTGAAAACCTGCCAATGCATCTGAAATAGAACCTTTAGTAGTTTGATATTCTTTAGGTACGGAAATGCCGTACCCATTATCCCAAACAAAAACTGCTAAAGGCACTTGCAATACACCAGCGGCATTTATGGTTTCCCAAAAATGCCCTTCACTGGTAGAT
>JAYUJS010000194.1:0-9465 GCA_043765095.1 Ferruginibacter sp. | reverse complement strand
TGTACAATTTTTTCTTCTTGCTTTTTTAAATATCCAATAGGCTTTAAAAAATCTCCCAACCCATTTTCTTTCAAAATATTTATTACTTCTTCTGTTTTATCTTTATTTACAGCTACAAGTAAACCACCACTTGTTTGTGGGTCTGCTAGTATTGCCCAC
Source organism: Ferruginibacter sp. (assembly GCA_043765095.1). Taxonomy (GTDB): domain Bacteria; phylum Bacteroidota; class Bacteroidia; order Chitinophagales; family Chitinophagaceae; genus Ferruginibacter. Next base: position 9,306 of record JAYUJS010000194.1, on the reverse strand, counting down.
TGCTCTTCGGTAAGGGTTGCAATTTTATGCCCATAGCTATCACGGTTTCTTGTAGTGCCACCTGGCACACTGCCTTGTGCAATGTATTCAAAAATAGATGGCGTAATAACTGGTACAGTTGCAAAATTTATTACCGCACTCAAGCAGCTACCCTCCGCCATTTCTGTAAGGTGCCCAAGCAAGCCAAATCCTGTAACATCTGTCATTGCAGTTACGCAAGCCAATTTGCCTAATGCTTCTCCTACTTTATTTAGCTGCATCATTTGGTTTGCTGCAAGGTCTTTATGTGCTACTTTTAAAATAGATTTTTTTTCTGCGGTGGTTAGTATGCCTACACCCAATGGCTTTGTAAGAAACAATACATCTCCTTCTTGTGCTTTGTTATTTTGTTTGATGTTTTCTATAGCCACCATACCATTTACTGCAAGCCCAAAAATAGGTTCTGGCGAATCTATACTATGCCCACCGGCTAATGTAATACCTGCTTCGTTGCATATACTTCTAGCACCATCTATTACTTGCTGTGCTACTTCGGGCGCTAGTTTATTTATAGGCCAGCCGAGTATGGCTATTGCTAGCACTGGCTTTCCGCCCATGGCATATACATCGCTTATGGCATTGGCACTAGCTATGCGCCCAAAGTTAAATGCATCATCTACTATAGGCATAAAAAAATCTGTAGTAGAAATGAGTGCTGTGCCGTTGCCTAAATCTAACACAGCGGCATCATCTTTGCTATGGTTACCTACCAATAATTTATCATTATCTGGCATAGCAATATTGCCTTTAAGAATTGTATCTAATACTTGGGGAGATATTTTGCAACCACAGCCTGCGCCGTGGGAGTATTGAGTTAGTTTTATTTGTTCCATATTTAATTAGCTGAGTGTATTACAGTTATTTTTTATAAATTTTTTAATAAATTACAATTCTCCTTCGCATCTACCCTTTCCGCCACAACAGTCTCCACCAACTCCTTCACATTATCCCTATTATGCAACCCTTTTAAGTAATGTTTATCATAGTAAGTAAGCAGTATTCTAAAACTTTCTTTAAAATTATTTTCCAGTAAAAAATTAATAGCATTTTTTGTTTCAAGCCCGCCCAATCTTTTTTGTATTCGCATAATGGCTGTTACTAATTCATCTTTTTTATGTACGCCATATTCTATTGTTAAATAATTTAATCGTTCTTCAAAAGGTATGTCAAAGAAGTACACTTTGCTGCTACGCATTTGTGTCCACACGGGCAAAGGCACCTGTAGGTTTCCTATACGGTTGCTTTCATCTTCGAGCCAAATGCAGTTGGCATTTGGCGGAAGGCATTTAGCAAGAGGCTCTTTCAAGTTTGAAGAGTTACACTTTAAGGTTGAGGGTTCAAAGTTCAAAGTTGAAGGTTGAAGGTTCAAAGTTGGCTCTTCAAAGTTTAAAAATTCATTTTCTAACTCATAATTTTTACCGTCAGTTATTTGTATTTCGTTTGTAATTTGTTGTAAGTCGTCCGTGGTCTCTCGTCTGTCAACTGCTGTCTGTGGTTCATTGTCTGGCTTATTACTTTTCTCTTCTAGCTCCTCTGCTAATAAATTTTCAAACATTTCTTGCGTTGGTTGGGGTAGCTGCCCCATAGCACCTAATGCAGAACCTTTGTGGCTTGCAAGTCCTTCTAAGTCTATTGTAAGTTGGTGTTGGTTTTTAAGTTCATGCAGTATTAATGTTTTACCGCTGCCAGTATAGCCACCAATTATTTTAAAATAATATTGCTTTTCAAATTGTTGTAGCACCCAATTTCTATATGCTTTATAGCCACCTACAAGTGTGTATACTTTAAACCCATACAAATCTAACAACCAAGCTACGCCAGCACTACGCATACCGCCACGCCAGCAGTGTATCAACACGCAGTTGGCGATGGGCAGTGGGCAACCATCTTTTGTTTGCATTTCATTTTTTGCAAACTGTAAATTGCTTTTTAATTTTTGCTTTTTGTCTTGTGCATTTTGCCAACCGCCAACAGTTAACTTCTCATCCACATCTTCCACCATCGCTTTCATCTTCACCCCAAAAAAATCTAAGCCAAGCTTTATTGCAATTTGTTTGCTTTGTTGCTTGTAAGCAGTGCCTATTATTTTTCTTTGTTCGTCATCAAATAACGGAAGGTTTTTTGCTACAGGTATACGTGCTTGTGCGTATTCGCTTGGGCTGCGTACATCTAATACCAAGTTGGTTTTTGCAAGCTGTAAAAATTCTTCAATTGTAACTTTTGTTATAGCCATTTGTGTTGTAAAAATACGATTGTTATTGTTGTAGTGAAACAGATTTTTGTAATAATATAAGTGAGCTAAAAGAAAAAGGGAAAGCGGAAAAATTTAAACCTAATTCCCAACTGACTAAACTTCTTAACTCAATTGCATTTATTACTTTTGCTACATGTTCAAAATATTTAAACAACTGCTTCCGCTTTTTTTAGTACAGTTTTTTACATGGCTTGGTTTATTTTCTTTGTGGATATATGCTACACCAGTAGTAACAAGATATATATTTAAAACTACCGATGGCGAAAGTGCAGCTTTTGAAAATGGTACTACATGGGTAGGTATTTGTTTTGCATTTTACAGTTTGCTTGCAGCTGTGTTAGCATTTTGGTTGCCAAGATTATTACATTATATTACTAAAGAAAAACTGCACGCAGCTGCATTGTTTGCTGGGGGTATTGGCTTATCGCTTTTTTATTTTATAACTAACCAATACTTATTGTTACTTTCTTTTACGTTTATTGGTATAGCTTGGAGCAGCATTTCTACTATTCCATATAGTATTATTAGTAGCTTAGCGCCATCCCATAAAATGCCCACCTACTTTGCTGTTTTTAATTTTTCTGTTGTAATACCACAGATAACTGCTGCATTTTTACTAAGCTATTTAAACAAAACTTTTTTTAGTGGAGAAACAGTATTGGTAATACTCTCTGGAGGTATAAGTATGTTTATTGCAAGTGTAGTAATGTTTGTGTTGCCTATTCAAAAAATAGATTATACCTCAAAATAAAATTGATAATGATTTATACATTTTGGGTTAAATAAACTTTTGCAATGAGGACATTCATTATTACACTTCAAATAATTTTCTATACTCATTTCAGTTTTGCATGCTCCACAAAAAATTACTTTTTCTTTTTGCTCTTCAAGTTGCCAAATTTCGTTTTCGTGTTGTTCATTTTCGTTATGGCAATTTATACATGCATAAAATTTATTACAACATTTATGTTTAACTGCTATAATATCTAAAGTTAAGTTGTAGTGAGTGCATCTAGTTTGGTTATCAACTAGTGTACCGTTTATTTTTACTTCCATAAAATCAATATTTAAAAAATTATTTCTATGCATACTTTTTCAAAAAATTACCTTTTTAGGTTCTTGCAATAGGTTTGTTTTAGCCATAACAAAATAGATGTCCCCTCACCGTAAAAAAATTATTTTATGCTTTTAGATTTTTGATATATGCTATAACATTAAAAAATATAAGTCCTCTAATACAGTTTTATATCTTTTAATACTTTAAAATTATACAACATTGCATAATTTTCAACAGCAATTTTATGTATTTATTATTTGGTTTTGCACAGCAGCGGTTTGTTATATATTTTTAATTCATTTTTTTACTAACTAAAAGTAACATCATTAAAGTAAACTAAAGTTCACATTTTAAATATTTCATTTTAAAATTTTTTTTCATAATCACAAAAAATATTGTTGAAAGTTTTATGTGCTTTTTTAAAAAAAATACTTTTATGCATTTTTAATTACTCCATTCCTATTATAAACCTTATCTTTACGTTAGTTCATTAACAAGCGGCGTTAAAAGCCCGGATATTTATTGTAGATTTTTTACACACTTCCCCAATAAGATGCTTTACGAACGATAGCATTTCTCCATTTTTTTAGTGATGAAGTTAATCTTCACATCCGCACTCATTTACTCACCGAAAGGAGGGTTTTAAAACAATATATTTTGTTATTTACAGACTTAAAATTAATTAAGCCCATTCTTGATGCGCTTAATACAGAAGGCTATACCAAGCCTACACCCATCCAGCAAGGAGCTATTCCACACATTTTAGCAGGTAAAGACTTGCTAGGTTGTGCGCAAACAGGCACAGGAAAAACGGCTGCTTTTGCTATACCCATGCTGCAATTACTAGCACAGCCAAAAACAATGCAAAGTGCAGGGCAGCGCCCCATACGAGCGCTCATACTCACACCCACTCGTGAGCTGGCTATTCAAATACAAGAAAGTTTTAATGCCTATGGCGCAAATATTCGCTTAAGAAACCTTGTAATATTTGGCGGTGTAAACCAAGGGCCGCAAGTAAACGAACTTCGCAGGGGTATTGACATTTTAGTGGCCACACCCGGTCGATTATTAGATTTAATGAACCAAGGTTTTATTAATTTAAAAGATGTAGAAATTTTTGTATTAGATGAAGCAGACCGTATGCTAGATATGGGTTTTGTGCATGATGTAAAAAGAGTAATAACGAAATTGCCCGCAAAAAGGCAAACATTATTTTTCTCTGCTACAATGCCCAAAGAAATACAATCATTGGCAAATAGTATTCTTACCAATCCTGAAAAAATTGAAGTAACACCTGTGTCATCTACCGCAGATACTATTACGCAATCCTTATATTATGTAGAAAAACAAAATAAGGCTTCTTTACTTGCATTTATTTTATCTGATAAATCTATTGAAACAGCACTTGTATTTACACGTACCAAACATGGTGCAGATAAAGTGGTAAAAGATTTAATAAAATTGGGTATTACTGCAGAAGCCATACATGGAAATAAATCTCAAAATAACAGACAACGTGCTTTGAGTAATTTTAAAAGCAGAGCTACCCGTATTTTGGTAGCTACCGATATTGCTGCTCGTGGTATAGATGTAGATGACCTTACACATGTAATAAATTATGAGCTTCCAGATGTAGCAGAAACGTATGTGCATCGTATTGGTCGTACTGGTCGTGCAGGGGCTAGTGGTATTTCGTTTTCATTTTGCGAAGCAGAGGAAACAGAGTGCTTAAGAGATATACATAAACTTATAGCAAAACAGATACCCGTAAATAGTAACCACCCTTACCATGTAACGTTTAATGGTATACAAGGTAGGCCAAAACAACAAGCAAGACCTCCAAGAGCACAACGTAGCTTTGGAGCAAACGCTGGGGGTGGGGGTGGAAGAAGCGGTGGAAGCCAACAAAGAAGTGGTGGCAATACTGGTAGGCCTAAAAATAGTGGCAGTACAGAAGGGCGTGGTGGGTACGGAAAAAGATAATTACAAAAAAACTGCTATAAAAAGCAGTTTTTTTTATAATTTTTTGAAGAAATTTTAATTTTATTTTGCCAAATTTTTATACATTCCTATAAAAATTATTTTACCACATACATTTCGTTCCACCTTGTAGTGTAGCGTGGGCTGCGCATTTCTACACGCATTTTCCAGTCTCTTTTTGTGCCGCTTGATGCAAATTTTAATATATCGTTTCGCATAGCAAAATTTACATTGTCTATCATATCCATTAGCTTGCGTTTATTATTATTTTTTTCGGGTACAAAAAGATTGGCTTGTATAGTTTGGTCTGGCACAAGCCCGCTTAGTATTACACCCGCTTTTTTATATCGTTTACCTTTTACAAATATTTTATCTACAATTTCTAATGCAGGTTTTATAAGCTCATTGGTAGCACAAGTAGCAATGGGCAACACTGTATAATGGCTTATGGTATTGCCGTGCCTAAAATGCCCTGCATTGGTTGGCTCTTTTGTAAGTACAAATACACTTAGTGTAGTGGCGGCACTTTTTTGGCGACGAAGTTTTTCTGCAGCACGACTTGTGTAGGTGGCTACGGCTTGCTTTATATCTTCAATATTATTTACCGTTTGCCCAAACATGCGTGTGCAAGCTATCATTTTTTTTACTGTTAATTGTTCCTTAGCCATTTCATTAGCAGGCTCACCGTTTAATTCTTTTATTAGCCTTGTGCCTATTACACCACCAAGGTTTTTTTGTGCCCAAGCTTCTGATTTTTTACATAGGTCATAGGCAGTATATACGGCATTCATTTCTTTTAATTTTTCTGCGTACTGCCTACCCACACCCCATACTTCGTTTACTGGCGTGGCTTGTAGGGCTTCGCTTATGGTTGCTTTTGTATCTAACACCACCACACATTGCGTAGCTATTTTATTTTTTTTGGCAAGGTGGTTGGCTACTTTGCACAAAACTTTTGTAGGAGCTACGCCTATAGAAACTTTTATGCCCGTCCATAATTCTACTACCTCTCGTATGTGCAAGGCTACCTCAAAATAATTTTTATTGTCAAATCCTTTTAGGTCTAGAAAAGCTTCATCTACAGAGTATACTTCTACGTTTTCTTCGCCCAGCATTACCCGCAATGTTTCCATTACCCGCCAGCTAAGGTCGCCATACAAATTATAGTTAGAAGAAAAAGTGCTTACACCAAATTTTTCAATAATTGGTTTTGCCATAAAGTATGGTCCTGCCATGGCTACGCCTAGCAGCTTTGCTTCATCTGTACGAGATACTATGCATCCATCGTTATTACTAAGTACTACCACAGGTTTATCATCAAGCTCTGGTCTAAATAATCTTTCGCAGGAGCAATAAAAACTGTTACAATCTATAATGGCTTTCATGTATGGTTAATTTTTTTCTTATTTCTTTTAAAAATAGCCATGTCTAAATTTTTTTACAACAATTACAACATCCTTAAAATACAAGTTACCACTCCCCACACTTTAAAATCGGTCATTTCGTTTACTTCTATTTTTGTAATTTTTGATGACTCTGCCGTTAAAAAAATTTTGTTAAATGATTGCTCATAGCGGCGAATTAGCATTTCGCCATCTACCACAGCTATTACCGTTTTACCATTAGTAGCCTTTATGCTTTTATCTACAATAACCACATCGCCACTAAAAATACCTGCGTTTACCATACTGCTACCACTCACTTTCATAAAAAAAGTAGCGGGCTTATTTTTTATTAATTGTTCATTGAGGTCTATGCCTCGCTCTGCATAATCATCTGCCGCTGCGCCAAAGCCAGTAGCGTTTGCGGTGGCTACATTATGCTGCGTATAACGCTTGCTACCTGTGTAACTGCTGCCAAAAAAGTTTTCTACTTCCATAAAATTATTTTTACAAAGCTAAATTATTTAGTAATAATAACTCTAATTTATTTAGTAATTCATTCTATTTTTAATACCTGGTTAAAAATGAAGCTTAAAAATGGGCATTAATTTTCAAAGTGAATTTAATAATACGTTTTTAATTTTTTTGTACACTTACTAAAACTATAATTATAAACGCTCAAACAATTTTAAAATATACCGAAGAAGAATATTTATAATTAGAAGAATCTTCTTTAGAAAAAAATGAATTCTATAAAGGGGAAATATTTTCTATGGTAGGTGCATCTATTCCGCATAATCAAATTGTACGCAATACAATGGTAAGCATTGATAAATATTTAGAAGTTAAAAAATGCGAAATTTTTCCGAGTGATGTAAGAATACATTCCATAGTTAATTCATGATACATATACCCACATCTATCAATAATTTCTGATGTAATTGAAACCATTGGGAAAAGAAAAACACCATCACCAACCCTTTAGTACTTATAGAAGTGTTATCAAAAATAACACAAAACTATGGCCGTGGTGCAAAGTTTTAAATTTATTGAGATATTGAAAGTTTAAAAGAATATATTTTAATTTCTAGTTTAGAAACGCTGGTAGAAAAATACGATAAACAAGCATATTGTAACTGGGTGCTAAATGAATATAAAAGGGAATTAGCAACATTTAATATTACCTCCATTGGGTTAGAAATAACATTAAAAGATTTGTACAGAAATATAGATTTTACAAATGCAGAAAAGTAAATCATAAATAAAAAAGCCTCGTACAATTACGAGGCTTTTTACAAATTTTATCTTCTATCCTTTGGCGGACCAAAAGTTCTTTTTCTTTCTCTTGGTGCAGCACCTACTTCTCTTGTACCTCTACTTTGCCCTTCATCAGTTGGCCTTTTAAAACCACCATCCGCTTCGTTCATGCGAACAGTACGATTGTTGTACCGCTTACCATCTAATGCCTTTATCATTTGACTTGCACTAGCACTATCACACTCTATCCAAGTGTTCATATCTCTAATGTCTATTTTACCAAGTGCTTCTTTACTCAAATTACTTTCGTCTAATACAAATTGTAGCATACTTGCTTTATAAAAACCATCTTTAGTGCCAAGGTTCATAAACAATCTTGTGTAGCCGTTATCTCTTCTATTAAAGTTACTACGCTCACTTCTACTACCATCTCTATTGCTTGATTGGCGGTCGTTCCCACGGTCGTTATTTAATGGTCGTCTACCTGCGTCTTTTGCATTTAAATCTTCTGCATTTTGGTAGTATTTTAAAAAATGGTCAAACTCTAGTGCTGCTACTCTTTGCAATACTTCTTCCTTAGTTACGTTTTCAAATTTTTGCATAAGGTCTGGTAAGTATGTTTCATAATCGCCATGGCTTATATCAGCTTGTATTAATTTATCCATAAAAAAGAAAAATTGTTTTCTACAAACATCGCTACCACTTGGTATATCCATTTTATGAAACTGTGCATTTACCATTTTCTCCAAACTTCTTATTTTAAAAGTTTCTCTTGTATGGCATATACTTAAGCAAATACCTGTTTTACCAGCACGACCCGTACGCCCACTTCTATGTGTGTACACTTCCATATCGTCTGGCAATTCGTAGTTTATTACATGCGTTATACCATCCACATCTATACCACGTGCAGCCACATCGGTAGCTATCAATAGTTGCAATGCTTTTGTACGAAAACGTGCCATTACTCTATCTCTTTGTTGCTGGCTTAGGTCACCATGCAATGCCTCTATTTCATAACCTGCTTTGCTTAGCTTTTCACACACATCTTGAGCATCCATTTTTGTTCTAGTAAAAATGATACCATACATATCTGGGTTAAAATCTATCAAACGCTTTAACGATTCAAAACGAGCATTTGCAGGTGCTACAAAAAATTGGTGGTCAATATTTACGTTGCCACTATTCTTTTTACCAACCGTTATTTCTTCTGGGTTGGTCATAAAGTTTTTTGCAATAGCCCTTACCTGTGCAGGCATTGTTGCACTAAACAACCAAATACTTTCTCTATTTACGGTATTTTTTAAAACGAAATCTATATCGTCTCTAAAGCCCAT
>JAYUJS010000193.1:0-1218 GCA_043765095.1 Ferruginibacter sp. | reverse complement strand
GTAAAATTATTGAATAAGCGCAGGTCTTGAAAAACAATACTTAATTGTGTTGCACGCATACTAGCTTTTGAGCTTGCATCGTACTGGTTAATATTTTTATTATCAAAAAATAACGCACCATCGTAATCTTTTCTCATGCCATATAAAAAATGCATAAAAGAAGTTTTACCGCTTCCACTTGCAGCAACTATTTGTATTTTTTTCCCTTGTTTAAAATTATGTTCATGACCCCAAACCTGTGAATTTACAATTTTTTCCTTTTCTAAAAATGTAGGAATAATTTCTTTTAATTGAATAATCATGTAGTAAAAATATAAAATGCTTTTTATAAAAATAAAAAAGAAATCTATAAAGACTGACTCAGTCTTTATAGAGGTTTCAAAAAATTACAGACTTGCACAAGAATGAGTTAGTCTTGTAACAAATAAGAATATTCGAATGGGTTAATAACTTTGGTTTTTACCTTAATATTGTAAAAAATATAATAAATTAAAGTTATAAAAAAAGCTGTCTATTTTACAAGACAGCTTTTTTAAAATTGTTCAAAAATTATTTTGTTGAAGGAATAACTGCACTCGGTTCAGTTTTCAAAACATCTTCATCCATCCATCTATTATTAAACGCAATTGTTTTCTTTTTTTGCATTGCTGACATAAAACCTAAATACGTATTTAATTGTTTTAAACTGTTGGTAGTTTTGTCAAGCATGTTTATTTCCCAATGCTGGGTTATACCACCATCTTTAAAATTGCCGCCATTTAGTATCATATTATCCCACACATTATTCGATGCTTTGTACATCGCTACAGATGCACTATCCGCATCCGTATTTGGTTTCATTACACCAAGTATGTATTGTAAATTTACATACCCTCCAAAAGGGCCACCTACAATTTTATCTATATAGCTTGGTGCCGCTACAGTAGAGCCAGTTAAAAACTTATCGGTACTCGCTTTATCGTTTGAGAAAACAAAATACTTTTCGTTGGTATTAAAAGAAAATTTTTCTGCTCCCATTGAACCCATAGCACCACCATATTTTTTACCAGCATCTATTATTTTATTAAATGATGCCTTATCTCCCACAGAAGTAGCAAAAATAAATTTAGCAGTTGGTTGTCCAAATGAAGTAGAGTCTGCTTTCACATCTGTTGCCGCAATAAGAATATCGCCTTTGTTTGCTTTCACAAAATCATCTAAGTTAAAACCAGCTTGTGC
>JAYUJS010000192.1:0-9495 GCA_043765095.1 Ferruginibacter sp. | reverse complement strand
ATGTAGTAGTAGTAACTGCACCAAAGTTGAAGTCCGTTGGTGGAGGAGCTATAGTAAAGTTAGTATTCGAAATGTCAAAGAAAATATTACCAACAGATTCTATCTTAATACGAGCAGTTGTAGATAAAGTAGCAGGAAGCGTCAAAGCTTCTGTACCATCATTTGTAGTACTTGCAGCCAAAATAACAGGGAAAGTAAATCCACCGTCATAAGATAAAGATATTTTAACATCGCTACAGTTTATAGGAGCACCAGTGGTACCTGCCACATCCCACGTAATAGTTTGGCTAGTACTTGCTGACCAAGAAACTGGCGTATTTGGAACTGTAACTTGGAAAGGACCAGTAGTAGCATCTACAGTTACAATCATATCAGTAAATGCAGTTTGAGCTACTTTATTTAATGGGATATAATTTGCATTATCTCTTACGGTAAGCCTAAAATTTAAGTTTCTACCTATAGAGCTTAGTGCTTCAATGTTTGCACCTGCATCTCCACCCGGTAGAGGGCCAGTAACGTAGCCACCAGCAAGTATTGTTGGTAGTATTGGGCATGTTCTACTTGGATTAGTTGTTGGGCTAAAAGATAACCAGTTTGGTCCTGTTGCTTTTGTTGGACTTGCTACACTATTTGCTCCTGTTGTGGTAGAATTGTCATTCTGTTCCCAGCAATAGGTTAATACATCATTAGAGTTAGCATCCGATGCTGAACCAGTAAGCAAAAATGGAGTACTTTTTGGTATTGTTCTGTTTAGTACAGTCGATACTATTGGAGTAGAATTTGTGGCAGCTAAGTTGCTAATAACAGGACAAACTTTTGTTGCTAAGTTATTTTGAATTTGCTGTATGGAGGTTTGATGATAAATATCTATTGAATGTGGTGCAACATCTTGCCCAGTAATTCCTGCATAACCCATAATGGTAATGCCAGAACCCACTTCTTTGTTAGTTCCTGAACTTTCTAAATTCATTGAAAATGTGTGTGTACCACCTATTTGATGCCCTATTTCATGTACTACATAGTCAATATCAAAATTGTCACCCTCAGGACCACCAATGCCAGGGGAAGTAATTCCACTACCTTTGTTTGCGTCATTACATACGCAACCTATACATCCTGCATTTCCACCACCACCACTTGCACCAAACATATGCCCAATATCGTAGTTAGCTGCACCTATATTTGCATTTAAGGTTCCTTGTAATTGACCATTCCAAGCACCTTGAGTTGTATACGGATCTGTGGTTGGATCGTAATATAAAACAGCAGTTGTAGTTGGTATTAAGTTTAAATGTAGGGCTAAATCTTTTTCATAAACACCATTACATCTCGTAAGTGTTGCATTAATTGCAGCTAATACAAGTACTTGGTCTGCAGCTGTACCAGCAGTACTTGCTCCAAAATATGTTGCATACTCACCATTACAAGATTGAGCTAAACGTATTGTTCTTAGAAAACCATCACTTATTGTAGGTCTATTGTTTATTTGAGCATTTACATCAGTTATCAAAGCTTGATCATCAGTTGTGCATGTCCAACCTGTTTGTCCTTTTTCTCTATTAGAATTAAAGACTGCATATACTATTCGGTCTTGAGAATAAGCCTCTATAAACTCAGAAGCTTTATCAGTTCTAAAAATCATAGTTTGTATTCCATTAGGAGAAATACTTAATTTTAAAGTTGCACCTTTGTCTGTAATTCCTTTTCCAGAAAATGCTCTGATTGAAGGAAAACGAACTTGTAATGCTTCGTCAAAATTTGAAGCTTCAAATACTTCAAATTGTTCAATATCTCCATTTGTATTTGGTAAGCTTATGGTAGTAGAACGACCAATATTGCTGTTCCCAACAATTGTAAATAATTGTTGTTTTGCTGCCTCCAGATTGAGGTTAAAAAGCTTAAAAGTTTTTGGGAATGTTTTGCTTTGTGCACCTTTACTGATTACAATTTTACTAGCGATTTCGTTATTTGCAGACCAAAATTTATCTGACTGCGAAAAACCAACTGTAGTTAAAAAAGCAAACAATACTGTGAGTAGGTAAATTTTTTTCATGTATGTTTTTTTTAGAGTGCTAAATTAACAATTTAACTTAAATTTAAAACAAAAATCCTCGACTATTTTAGCCGAGGATTTCGATATTGACATATCCTTCGCTTATATTGACACATTAAAATCTCTCAAAGCGTCATTTAAGCTAGTTTTAAGATCGGTACTAGCTTTCCTTTGGCCTATTATTAAAGCACAAGGTACATTATACTCACCTGCCGGGAATTTTTTTAGGTAACTGCCAGGTATTACTACACTTCTTGCAGGTACAATTCCTTTTGTTTCTTTTGGTTCAGGGCCAGTTACATCTATAATTTTAGTGCTTTGGGTAAGTACAACATTTGCACCAAGTACGGCTTCTTTTTCTACTCTTACACCCTCTACTACTATACAGCGGCTGCCTACAAAGCAACCATCTTCTATAATCACTGGGCTTGCTTGTAATGGCTCTAGCACACCGCCAATACCTACGCCACCACTAAGGTGTACGTTTTTGCCTATCTGTGCACAGCTGCCTACTGTAGCCCAAGTATCTACCATTGTACCTTCATCTACATAGGCACCTATATTTACGTACGATGGCATAAGTACTACATTTTTGGCTAAATATGCCCCATACCTTGCTACAGCATGCGGTACTGCTCTTACGCCTAGGCTTGCATAATCTTTTTTAAGTTTCATTTTATCGTAAAACTCAAATGGTGGCAGCACATAAGTTTCCATTTGTTGAATACCAAAATACATCAATATGGCTTGCTTTACCCATTCATTTACTTTCCATGCATCTCCGGCTGGCTCTGCGGTGCGTAGCATCCCTTTATCTAAATGCTCTATTACATTTCGTATAGCATCTTTGTATTTTTCATCTTTTAAAAGCTCACGGTTTGCGAAAGCAGCTTCTATTATTTCTTGCATTACTTTAATTTTATTTTAACGAAAATACAAAATAAAAAATTTCATTTTTTATTTTGTATTTGATAATGGGCAAAGAAACAGCAATGGTCATCTTCGGTGGCGTCGCACATTTCATCTTTAGCTATCTATTTAGCTTTTATTGTGCAATAGATTATGCACTAGATTGACGATGTATAAAAACGATTTGTTATTTTGCATTAAAATAATAAAAAATGAATATTGGCTTTGATGCAAAAAGAGTTTATCAAAATACCACAGGGCTTGGGCATTACAGCCGAACGCTGGTAACATCGCTTGCAAAATATTTTGCAGAAAATGAGTATTATTTATTTGCACCAAAAATTACTGATACATTTAATGCAGATGATTTTAAAAATATTCATCCCATTGCTCCTACTACTTTTCCTTCTGCATTTTTAAAAGCTGCATGGCGTAGCAATTGGGTAAAAAAAGATTTACTGAAAAACAAGATAGATGTTTACCACGGACTAAGCCACGAAATACCTTTTGGAATAAATAAAACTAAAATAAAATCTATAGTAACCATACACGATTTAATATTTGAACGCTACCCCAATCAATACTCCAAAATAGATGTAAAAATTTATAGGCAAAAAATTAAATACGCTTGTGCCAATGCAAATAAAATTATTGCGATAAGCGAACAAACAAAAAAAGATATTATTGATTTTTATAAAATAGAGGAAAACAAAATTAAAGTATGCTATCAAAGTTGTAACGATATATTTAAGCAAAGAATAAGCGAAGTAGAAAAACAGAGAATTAAAAAAATTTATAACTTACCAGATAAATTTTTCTTAACTGTAGGTTCTATTATAGAAAGAAAAAATTTACTAACGATTGTACAAGCATTGCATCATTTAAAAAAAGAAATAAATATACCATTGGTGGTAATTGGTAATGGTGGTGATTATAAAATAATTGTAAAAGATTATATTACCAAAAACAGTTTGCAAAACGACATTATTTTTTTGTCAGAAAAAGAAGGAATAAAGGATTTAGATTCTTTTAAAAACTCTACAGATTTTCCTGCTATTTATCAGCAAGCAGTTGCTATGATTTATCCTTCTACCTTTGAAGGATTTGGAATTCCTGTTTTGGAAGCCTTATGCAGTGAGCTTCCTGTTATAACATCCAATATATCTTGCTTACCAGAAGCAGGTGGGGATGCAGCATTTTTAGTAAACCCAAACTCAGTTATAGAATTAATTGTTGCTATGCAAAAGGTTTACTTTGATGAGAAATTTGCAACATTAATGAAAGCAAAAGGATTGATACATGCTGAAAATTTTTCTCAAGAAACAACAGCAAAAGCTGTAATGAATGTATATAAAAACTTATGAAGTCAAAACTTTTAACCTTACTTTCCCCACCTGTAACTGTCCTGCTTTAAACCAGTAAGGTCTATAATTCTATCTACAACAGTTGCTGCCACTTCTTCTATTGTTTTAGGAAGGCTATAAAAAGATGGAGTAGCAGGGCATATAATACCACCTGCAAGGGTAATGGTTTCCATGTTTCTAATATGTATTAGGTTGTACGGGGTATCTCTTGCTACACAAATAAGTTTTCTTCTTTCTTTTAATATTACATCTGCAGCTCTAGATATTAAATCATTTGAAATACCTGCAGCTATACGCCCTAGTGTACCCATGCTACAGGGCACAATTATCATCGTACCATATTGCCCTGAACCTGATGCAAAAGGGGCACTAAAATCTTGTTGAGAATAAAATTTTACATTAAAATTTTTGTACGACTCATCTCCTAATTCTGTTTGCCAAACTGATTTCGCATTTTCAGTGAGTACCACAGATAACTCTACTATTTGGTCTGTTAATAGTGATAGTTTTGTTAATAGTACTTTTGCGTATACAGACCCGCTTGCACCTGTAATGGCTATTACAATTTTTTGCATACCTTTCTCATTCATTTTATAAAAATAAACAAAATACGTATGAAGAAGCTTTTAAGTTTCATATTAATAATTTTAGTAACAATTGTTGGTTCTTCTTTTTTGATAAGGGATAAAATTAACTGGATAAATTTTGAACAGTTAAATGAACAACATGGTTTGACACCTAAACCAATTTTAATTGATATTTATACAAACTGGTGTGGCTGGTGCAAGGAAATGGATAGATCCACTTATAAGCACGATAAGCTAGCAATGTATATAAACGAACATTATTATGCCATAAAATTTAATGCAGAAAGTAAAGAGCCAATAACTTTTAACAACAAAATATTTAAATACAATAAGCAATACAAAACACATGGCCTTGCTTTGTACCTTACAGGCGGACAACTTTCCTACCCTACTACTGTTTTTCTTAGCAGCATCAATGCACAACCTGCACCATTACATGGCTACATGAAGCCTAAGGAAATGGAAGCTCCTTTAAAGTTTTTTGGAGAAAGGGAGGATGCCAAACAAACTTTTGTAATTTTTAATAAAAAATTTGTTGAAGAATGGTAATAGCATTAGTAAATATATATTTGTAAAAATACAATAATGACAAAGATTGAAGAATTTATTGACTTAATAAATGCAGCTTTTAAAGCACAGGTTTTTATTAAAATTACTATTGGTAATCTTAGAGAAAAAAAATCTTACCTAAAAAATATTTTTATAAAACCAGTTTTTATAAAAGAAAACGCCATGCTTTCGTTTGTATATCGATACCAAGATAAAGATGTAACCAAAAATTTTCTTTTAGATGAAACGAACGATACAATAAAAAAAATGCTACGCAACTTTTTTTATAATGCAGAATTATATACTACAACCGAAAATATTTATTATACACAAGATGCTAAAACTAGCAAAGAAAAAGTAGTAATAAAAACATTGGAAAAAGCTATTGTACAAAAGATAATTACCCATGACAAGCAAAAGCAACGATTATTAAATGCAAATTCTATCTACTTAAAAGCACTTGGCATAACATCGGCAGAAGGAAATGTAAAAGCCGCCATGCAACATAAGTTTAAACAAATAAATAGGTATGTAGAAATAATAGATGGTATTTTAAAAGAAACTCCCTTTGCTAATGGATTTAATGTAGTAGATATGGGAAGTGGAAAAGGCTATCTTACATTTGCGTTGTACGATTTTTTACAATCAAAAAATATAGCTGTAAAAATAAATGGCATTGAGCTAAGAGAAGAACTAGTGAAAAAATGTAATGATATAGCCCATCAGTCTACATTTGATGGATTACAGTTTACACGTGGTAGTATACAAGAAGTAGAGCTAACGGCTGTAGATATGCTCATTGCCTTACATGCATGCGACACTGCCACAGATGATGCCATAGCAAAAGGTATAAAAGCCAATGCTATTTTTATAATATGTGCACCTTGCTGCCATAAGCAAATACGCAAACAAATTGCGCCTACTAATGCACTACAAAATATAACCAAACATGGTATTTTGCTAGAGCGGCAAGCTGAAATGATAACAGATACTATTCGTGCATTAATATTAGAAGCGCATGGCTACAAAACAAAAGTGTTTGATTTTATTGAAGAAGAAAATACGCCAAAAAACGTGTTGATTGTTGGACGAAAATCAAAATTTTCTGATATTGGTTTCAATGATAATATGGAAAAGGTAGCAGCGTTAAAAAAATTGTTTGGGATAAAAGAGCATTATCTTGAAACGATAATATGAGTGAATATGTAACTGATTTTAAAACAAAGAGATTTAGAGGATAAAAAAATATATAAAAAAGCTAAGTATTTTCTATACCCGTCTTTCCTTTTCAAAAAACGACTTTCCACTTTTTCAGTAAAAATATCAACTAAAAAAATATTTTTAAAATGTGAACCTGTGCACCGCAGTAGCAGCATTTAAAACCCCGCCTTGTGTTTACAAAAAATACCCAAGCACCTTTTCAGTAAAAAAATGCAAAAAATTAGTAACATAATTTTATTGTTAAAATATTTTTAAATGTATAAAATTGCATTGCTATCTTCATAGCATGGCAAATGAAAATATTCAAAACCGAAGGCTAGGTTTATTTCAATCTACCGTTTTAAATATGATAGATATGGTAGGCATTGGCCCATTTGTAACCATGCCTATTGTAATAAGCCTTATTGGAGGTATGTACTTGTGGGCTTGGGTTGCAGGTGCAGTACTTTCTTTTATAGATGCTATGGTATGGAGCGAACTTGGCGCTGCATACCCACATGCAGGTGGTAGCTACAATTTTTTAAAAGTAGCTTATGGCGAAAAGGGCGCTGGAAAAATGATGAGCTTTTTGTATGTGTGGCAAACCATCATACAAGCTCCATTGGTAGCTGCTAGTGCAGCCATTGGGTTTGCACAATATTTTATGTACTTAGTACCGTTAGAAGTTTGGCAACAAAAAATATTAAGTGGTACTGTAATAATCTTTGTAACTTTTCTATTATACAGAAAAATTGATAGCATTGGCAAAATAGGTGTGCTACTTTGGGTGGGTGTTATTGCTACCCTTGCATGGATAATTTTTGCAGGAATTGCAAATGGTAATTTTATGAAACCAATTTTTAATAGTACAAATGTTAGCGGATTAAAATCTGTTTCTTCTTTTGTATTTGGGCAAGCATGCGTAAAAACTATTTACAGTTATCTTGGCTATTACAATGTATGCCACCTTGGTGGAGAAATAAAAAACCCTTCCAAAAATATACCAAAGAGCATGTTTATTTCTATTATTGGCATTGCAATTTTATACCTTGCTATGAATGTGAGTGTATCTAGCGTAATACCTTGGCAAGAAATAAAACATTGGGTAGATACTGATACAAAAGTATTTGTAATAAGCACATTTATAGAAAGATTGTTTGGGCATACGGCTGCTGTTGTAATTACGATTATGATTTTGTGGGTAGCACTTGCATCTTTATTTGCAGTAATGCTTGGTTACAGCCGTGTACCATTTGCTGCTGCACAAGATGGAGCGTTTTTTAGTACTTTTGGTAAGCTGCATCCTACTAAAAACTTTCCCTATATTTCATTAGTTATACTTGCTGCATTTGCATTTGTATTTAGTTTATTATTTCGCATGGGCGATGTTATAAGTGGTATTTTAGCCATGCGAATTGTAATACAATTTATTGGGCAAGCTGTAGGGCTTACATTACTTCGTAAAAGAAAAGGCAGTGACAAACTACCTTTTAAAATGCCACTATATCCTCTGCCTGTAATACTTGCCATTGGTATGTGGCTATTTGTATTTTGGTCTATTGATACAAAAATATTATGGATTTTTGCCTTAGTATTGGGTACAGGAATTATTGCATATTTTATAAAAGCATATTTTAAAAAGGAATGGCCATACAAGTAGAATTTTAAAATGTAATACTCCTTATAAATAGTCCTATCTAAAATGTTCTCAAGGTGAGCTTGTCTAACCCAATGCTCATAAAGAAACCCGCCTTCGACAAGCTTAGGCTGACATTGGTCTTTTTTCTAAAATTGGACTTAACTAAATTTACAAATGGTATTATTTGTAATAGAAAAAATAAATAGTACAAAATAATATTTTGCATTTTCGCATTGCTATAAATTAAAAAAAGCCAACCCATCTTAATAAATGAAAGGTTGGCTTTTGTTAGAAAAAATTAAAACTACAGTTTTATAAAATGTATAGTTATTGATAGACCATTTTGAATAACTCTTAAATAATAATTTGCATTTCTAAAAGTTCTAAATTCATTTGATATATCTCTTTGATATTGTCCAGCAGTTCTTATTCCTTCGCTTAAAATTCTTACTATTTGTCCCTTTTCATTTATTACATTAAATAATACTTCTCCGTTGCCAGGCACTATATAATCTATAACGGCAGCAACTCCAACTGGGTTTGGAGATATCTTTAACCCAAAACCATCTTTTAAATAAGTAATGGTGCTATTTCTATTATTTGTGCTTAAAGTTTGTGTTGTACTTGTTGCTCCTAAACCTGTAGCTGCACAATTAGCACTTACACGCCACTCATAATTTGTACCTATTGTAAGCCCATTAATATTATACGTTGTGGTTTGTAAACCAGTGGCAGCCGTTGTCCATGTAGTAACGGTAGCTATTTTATACTCTACGGTATAAAAACTTCCTGCTGCACCAGTCCAGTTAAAAGTAGCACTATTAAATGTTACATTAGTTGCTGTTAATGCTGTTGGAGCAGTTGGTGTAGGGGTTGTAGTTACTATAATGTTGGCTCTTGCACCTTCACATGTAGCAGTAGTTTGGCTTACATAATAATTTACGTTTCCAGCAGTAGTAGTATTTGGTGTAGGTGCAGTTGTACCACCCGTACCACCTGTAACAGCGGTATACCAAAGCAATCCTGTACCTGTAGCTGTTAGTACTGTTGCTATATTATTTTGACAATATACAATTGGCGTAGTAACAACAGGCGCAGTAGGCAAAGCTGTAACTGTTACTCCAATAGTTGCTCTTGGGCTTTCGCAAGCACCAGCTGATTGACTTACATAATATGAAGTAGTGCCAGCAGCAG
>JAYUJS010000191.1:0-3392 GCA_043765095.1 Ferruginibacter sp. | reverse complement strand
TAGGAACATGAAATAAATAAAGGCGTACTTTCTAATTCTATTTTGCCGCTCTAAAAATCCACATTTTTAGACTTCGGTTAGTAGAAAAAGGAGACAATTTCGGGTTTTCTTTTGGAAAAGTAATCAAAAATCACTCTCTTTTATTTTGAGAAGTGTGCGTTTTTCTTCCCACAAAGAATGCGCTTTTATTTAACTTTCGTTCCCAAGACTACTTTTGGTAAAATAACCGCCGCCTGCTGTAACAGCAGTATTATTTGTAAAAGTATTATTTTCAATGTCGTTTATTCCTTGATTCTGATATAAACCTGCACCATAATTTGCTGTATTCCCTATAAAGATGTTATTACTAATTGTATTGTCACTATAATTTGCATAATATGCTCCTCCTGATACAGTAGCATTATTACCTGTAAAAGTGTTATTTTTTATTACGTTTGTACTGTAATAATTAGTTGATTTTTCAATAAACAATGCTCCACCAAAGCCTGTTACACTGTTGTTATTAAAAATATTATCACTAATAGTACTATTAGTAGAAGCTACGGAAGGATATGTATAAATACCTCCTGCATAAGTAGCATTATTATTGGTGAACGTATTGTTTTTAATACTATTAGTTTTACATTCAGTATAAATTGCTCCACCTGATGTTACAGCAACATTATTCAAAAATAAATTATTAGAAAGCGTACAATTGAAATCACTAGTAAATATACCTGCCCCAAAAGAAGCATTATTATTGGTAATTGTGCAATTGCTAATGATTCTATTACAATTTCTTGTCAGGATAGCAGCACCACTATTTTGATATATATAAGCGTTGCCATATAATAAAATATTAGATGTACCATTTGCATTACCATCGCTTATGGTAAAACCATTGATTTTAGTAGCGATATTTGTAGTTCCCCAATGATAAACGCTATCTGCAAACACAACATGATAGGCATTATCTGTATTTCCAGCTACACCTATATCGCCACTTAAAATAGTAGGGTTTAAAGGTATATTTTGAATACCTCCTCCAGTTGGATAACCACCTTGAATTTCTAACCCCGGTCGAACATGAAATGTGACATCTCTCGGATCAGTAGTAATAACTTCAAGTCCTTTTCTATTAGAACTCATTTGATACAGTTTTCTTGTAGGTTTGTATGTACCCGAAGCAACATATATTTTTTGAATATTGGGGCATTTCCAAGCTACATGTAGTGCGTCTTCCAAGTTTTTATAGGCTTTTGCCCAAGTCGTACCATCATTACCGTTTAATATATTAGCATCTACATATAAATCAGTGGATGACGGACAAATTAAAATCCCTCCTTCATAAGCACCTATATCAACAGTAGTATTTTGAATCCTTGCAAAGCCATTAATATCTGTACTCACACCACTTGGTAGGAGTGCATTATCCCCGGTATTAACCAATGGACTAAAAGTTGAAAATTGTAAACCATCATCAACAGTACGCTGAAGATTATCTATACCAGCAACACTATTAGGGTCTAAAAAATTAGGATTTATATCAAAAACATTAGCAGTTGCATTTGCTCCCAAATCATAATTACCTGAGCCTGTATTGGTGTAATTTGTATTGGGCAATTGCAAAAGGCTATTTTTAAAGGTATTTATAGCACTATTAGTATAAAAATCAGCTCCTGAAATATTCGTAAGCGTTCCTGATTTATTTTCAGAAAAAATGGTATTCGAAATAGCATTTATTCCAGTTGATAAATACATCCCACCACCTGTATTTGTTGCTGTATTTCTATGAATTGTATTATTTACAATGTTATTTGAACCTGAAAGAACATAAATTCCAGCACCTTTATTTGTTGCTGTATTTGTAGCAATTACATTATTATAAATACTATTATTAGCATTATTAGTATAAATACCGCCTCCTACATCTGATGATGTATTCAATACTATGGTATTATTACTAATGGTATTACGACCATTGCTCAATAATATACCCGCACCCTTTGAAGAAGATGAATTATTTGTGATAGTGTTATTATCTAAAACCGAAGTGCCGGATAGTATATGTATGCCACCACCACTATTTTGATTAACCACATTACCATTTACAGTAACAGAACCCGTACCAATGGCTTTAGCATCTCTGATAATAAAACCACTCATTTTTGTTACACTTCCTGATGTAGCCCAATTTATACTACTATCTATTAGAACGGTATGATAAGTGTTTAGAGAAGTCCCTAGTAACCCAGACAGCAAAGAAAAACCAACCTGTACACCAGCAATATACCCACCTCGAATATCTAACCCAGGTCGGACATGGAAGGTTTTGTCCCTCTCATCACTTGTAATTATTTCTGTGCCTTTTTTATTTACATCCATATTATAAGGCTTTTTTCTAGGTGTAGATCCAGTAGCTCCCACAAGTATAGTCGTAATATTAGGACATTGCCAAGCAGAAGATAGTGCGTCATCTAAGTGATCAAATGCAGACGCCCATGTCTCACCATTTTTAATTATATTATTTCCTGAATTAACATAAACAATATTACTAGAAGGACACACAACTATACCACCTTCGTAAGCCCCCATATCCGCGGTTGTATTTTGTACCCGACTTGCACCTGTTATATCCGTTGTGATACCACTTGGAATTTCACTATAATCTCCTCTATCGATAGGAGGACTAATATTTTTTAAACGTAAGCCATCATCACTTGTGCCATAAATATTATCTATCCCGATGATATTGTTCTCATCAAAAAATGACGGATTGTACCCCATTATATTACCAGCATTATTCCAACCTAAATGATTAACACCATTACCACCATAAGTATAAGCAGTAGAAGCCAATTGCATGGAGCAGAATCTAAAAGTATTTAACGAAGAGCTATTGTGGTAATCTGCACCAGCAACAGTTGTACTTGTTCCACTTTTATTTCCCCAAAAAATATTATTTGATATACTATTTGTACCTGAATTGGTATAAATACCTCCACCATATGAAAAAGCAGTATTTCCATAGAAAGTATTATTACAAATCGTATTTATACCTCCACTTATATACAATCCTCCTCCATAATTTGCCTGATTATTTGCTATAAGATTATTTACAACTATACTTGTAGTACCACCTATATACAATCCTTTATTACCACAATTATTATTCACAATCACATTGTTCACAACTTTATTTATACCATAAATACTAAATTCACCTGGACTGTTATTTATTATTGTATTATTCATTACAGTATTTCTTCCATTAATGTCTATAGCACCTGCATTTTCTAAAATTGTATTGTTATTCAGGTTGAACGAAAGAAAAATTAACAAATATGAATAAAATAAATATTTTATAAAGATACTAAAAAATGTAAAAATAATTCAATATTTGAGCAAAAAAA
>JAYUJS010000190.1:0-1222 GCA_043765095.1 Ferruginibacter sp. | reverse complement strand
TTAAGTCCATTATTAAAATACCAATGTGGATAGTAATTTTGGAGATAAAAAATATTAGAATTAGCATTGGAATTTGTAAAGAACTCAATTTTGTTAGGTTCAAAATCTTTTATCACTAAATTGTTACTTGCAAAAGTATTTACAGAGTCTGTCAAATAATTGGCTAAAAATATGAATGGTTTATTAGTAACAGAGATATTGCTATTTTTTTTTAAAGAGTCAAAATAAAATGTTGTATTTTTTAAAACTATTGGATATGGTACTGCCTTATTACAACCAATTTGTTTACTATACATGCTCCAGTCACCAACAATTTCTTTATAAACCAGTCCTTGAGTATTATGTTGTTCTATAGTTGTTAACGCTGGTATTGGAATGCCTTTTTTTGATTCACTTAATATTTTTTGAATATTAGCTACAGATAGTTTGCCAACACCAGTAAAAGGTATATTCATTAAACTAGCTAAAACTAATTCTACAATTATTACTTTTTTTAAGAGGGCAATATCTTTTTTGAGTAAACTTTTGTGAATAATAAATAGTAATAACAATTGTAAAACACCTTGTATCCAAAAAGTATCATTAAAGCTAATAATATCTATCCCTAATTTTAATTTATTCACAAAACCACTAGTATTTTTAAAAATATTAAAACTAAATAAAATACCTGATTTGTAGTGTAAAGCACCATACAATCCGTATAAAACAGCAGATACAAGAACTAGATTTAATATTATAAATATATATTTTAGTTTAAAATCAAATTTTCTATTTGTTTCAAAATATTTATTAACTTCTAAGGCTGCAATAATTATAAAACAAAAAATTGAAAATATTCTAAACTCTCCATTTAACCTTACATAACTTATGCCAGGCATTAAATAATAACCAATTGTTTTAAACCATTTACCCAAAGATAATAACGCAGTAAACATTCCAAAAAGAAAAAATAATACTTGCCATTTTGTTTTCGTACTAAAAATAAAATATAATAGAAAAATTAATAAAGTAAGACCAAAATAACAATTTCTCATACTTATGTCTGTATTAAAAAAAGCATCATTTTTAACAGTAGAAAATGGTATTATTGTGCTTATCCAACATTTAAGGCTTGTTGTATTACCTAAAGAATTTTCTAAATAAAGTTTATCTCCTCTAGAAAAATGTGGAATAATATCTAAATATCCAGCTATCATACCAGCTGAAAGCAATAAGAAAAACA
>JAYUJS010000189.1:0-3400 GCA_043765095.1 Ferruginibacter sp. | reverse complement strand
ATTCATCATTTTGTTCATCTGCTTCTTCTACAATATCCTCACCTACCTCCTCCCCTTCTTCGCAAAATCCTTCATCCATTTCAGTTGCTTTCAAATCGTATTTTTCTTCCATTTCTGCAAGGCGTTTATCTACCAATCCTTTTGTACCATATTGTGGTGGTGCTATTCCTTCGCTACGCACACAGCAAGGGTATTCCATTTTTACACTTTCTGTTTTTTCTACACTTATAAGTTCTATTGCAAAAAGCCAAAGTTTCGTAAAATCGTATTCGTAAATAAATTTTTGATTGGGTTCTTTTATCTCTGTTCCAATTACAGTAACAGCCATTATAAGCGGCTCGGCTTTGTATTCCTTATCATATTTTTCTATAGAAATTTCTCTGCCACGCTGCCAAGTGTCGTTACTTCTATAAAAAGTAGCAGCATGTTTATTATCAAACTCATAAGCTTTTAACAATGCTTGGTGCAAGTCGAAAAAACTATTGGTATGCTTTATTGCAACATCTCTATAAATACTTTCATCCTCTTGAAAATAGACCCTAAATTTTAAAATAGCCATGCAATTAAATTAAATGTTTTTGATTACAAAAATCAATATTGTTAAGTTATAAATTTATAGAGTCTCGTGTTGAACACCCGCCACGGCTATATGTAGCTGTGGGTGACCCACATAGAGCTCTAGCTCTAAAAGTTGATACAAACACAAAGATAACTACGGAATGTTTACTGCAATCATAGGTTTGTGTATTAAATTTTTAATAAAAGGATATCTTCTAAAAGCCATCAAACTTTTCAATCAACTAAAAAACCAATCAACCAATCAATCTCCACCCTATCTCTAGCATATAAGCATGCGCCACATCATAATCACTTTTTATATCTCCATCCAATATAGCATTTCGTATAGCTTCTTTTATTATACCAACTGTTTTTGAAGGAGGGAGGTTAAAAGTTTGCATAATTATTTCCCCAGTTATAGGTGGTTGCCAATTACGCAAATTATCGGTGGCTTCTACCTCTTCGCAACGCTTTCTTACTACTTCAAAATTTTCTAAAAAACGTTTTACTTTTTGTTTGTTTTTAGAGGTAATATCTGCATTACACAATTTCATCAAGCTATCAATATCTTCCCCTGCATCAAACAATAATCTTCTTATGGCGGAGTCTGTAATATTTTCTTTGGTAAGGCTTATTGGGCGAAGATGCATTTCTACCATTTTTTTTACAAACTTCATTTTTTCATTTAGTGGTAGTTTTAGCTTCGTAAATATTTTTGGCACCATACGCCCACCCACAGCTTCATGCCCATGAAAAGTCCACCCATGTCCTTCTTCAAATTTTTTAGTATTTGGTTTTGCTATATCATGCAGTACAGCAGCCCATCTTAACCATAAGTCATTGGTAGTTTCACAAATATTATCTACCACTTGCAATGTGTGGTAAAAATTATCTTTATGACCATATCCATCCACAAACTCTGCGCCGGCCAATGCTACCATTTGTGGAAAAATAATTTGTAATAAACCTGTTTTGTATAACAAATCAAAACCAATGGATGGTTTTTTACACATCAATATTTTATTAAGTTCCTCAGTAATTCTTTCTTTAGTTATTATTTTTATACGATTAGCATTATCAGTAATAGCTTGTAGTGTTTTTGTTTCAATGGCAAATTGCAATTGTGCAGCAAACCTTATCCCACGCATCATTCGCAGAGGGTCATCTATAAACGTTTGTGTAGGCGCAAGAGGTGTTTTTAATATTTTACGTTCTATATCTCCAAGTCCATCAAAAGGGTCTATCAATGCACCAAAGTCTTTTTCGTTTAAAGAAATACCCATGGCATTTATTGTAAAATCTCTACGAAGTTGGTCATCTTCTAGGGTGCCAATTTCTACAGTTGGGTTACGGCTTTCTTCTGTGTAACTTTCTTTGCGGGCTCCTACAAATTCTATTTCTTCACTTTCAAATTTTATTTGTGCAGTACCGTAAGTTTTAAAAATATTTACTACAACATTTTTTCCAAATTGCTTTGCAGTTTCTTCTGCAAGCGCAATACCATCTCCTACACATACTACATCAATATCTTTAGTATTCCGCCCAAGTATTTTATCTCTTACAAAACCTCCAATTACATAACTCTCCACTCCAATATTTTTAGCAGCGATAGATATTTTTTTTAAAATAATTAGTTCTTGTTCTGAAAGATTTATTTGCATTTGATTGCAAAAATAAGCAATACCAATATTATTTATCCTTTTTTCAGCCAATCCCCAATACCATAAGGGTCTTCATGCACAAGGGATACATGCTCATGCTTAATTTTCCAATCTGTATCTTTTTTTATTAACACAAAAGTGGAACGAAAAATATTCTCAAATTCGGTTTTATTTACTGTAACTTCAAGGTTAATAATTCCTGCTACCCAAGCCATCGTTTCTGCTTCTTCTATTAAAGGACCTTCAATCCAATTTATATAAATTAGTTTCAAATTAGAAGCGCAAAAATCTATACAGCCTTTTTTTATTTTTTCGTAACCAATGGTTGTAAGCCGAGGGCCTTCTAAAATTACATAGGCTTCTTTTGAAGGATAATATTTTGAACAAATACCTTCTAAATCTTTATCAATTATAACTTGGTAGTGGGAGTTGATGGTTTCTAGTGCGGTCATGAGAGGCAATGTGAAAATATGAAAATATGGATATGAAAATTTCAATAAGCTAATTTTGTTACATTTCATTTATCTCGTCAGCTATTTGTTGCATATCAATATTATTTTCTGGGTGTGCTACAGTATCAAGTTCTTGTTGTATAATTCTTAATATTCTTGCAATGTACCTAGTATGCCACAGTTGTCTTTCTTCTGCTTGCTCGTCTGTAGGTATAAATGCTTCTATTTCGCTTTGAGATAAAATTCCTTTTGCTCCTAATATTCTTTCAATAGTATCAACTCTTTCTCTTACTACAGCTACTTCTGCTGCAATAGCCATGGCAATATTCATTACCCTTTCTGCTTCTTTACTTTCAAAAAAATATGGTCTTGCGCCTTTGCTTTTATCGCCAGCCATGGTTATATCATTTACCAAAGATGCATCAACCTCTCCATTTGCCACAGGAGAATGGCTACTGTGAGAACCACTTAATTCATTAGTATTATTATTCATTTATTTTTATTTACTAATTAGCATTTTTATACATTATCACATCGGCAATTTTGCCCTCTACCTCTTCCATCCTCCAAACACGTTCCAAATAGGGCTTCTACTATAATCTTCTGTTACTTTATCATCTGTCTTTTTTTTATCCAAATCATTAATAGCTTTAACGCCTACTTGCATAAAATTTTCTTTTGATACGCCTGATTCATTCATCAAATCTTGTGGCATTAAATCGTGCATGT
>JAYUJS010000188.1:0-3404 GCA_043765095.1 Ferruginibacter sp. | reverse complement strand
GTGAATACGCAAGCGATAAGTCACGCTGGGTTTTTGCCTCTTTTGTAGGTACAACTTCTATTTTTCCAGGTCTGCCCTTGGAGTGATATTCTAATGCTAGTTGTTTTCTTAGTTCTTTTGCCATAAAAATTATTGATACTAAATAGCTGTAAATCCCTTTGGTGGCTATTGTTAGCCTTGTAGGGTTTTGTTGTGTATTAATAATTTTATTGCAAAATTATTTCAACCACAAATCAACTTTTAGTGAATGGAATGCAATTTACAGAAATATATACAAGGAGGATTTTTTAGGCATATTTAACCGAAATTTTTCAGTAGCACTACCCAGTAAGACTAAGTGGCAGTTTTGTATTTACAATAAATGAAAAAGACTAATTTAATTAAAGCTACTTTGTCCCATTTATATTGAATAGGTCTAGGATTAAAATTTAAAATTGAATTTGATTAATATATTTGATGGTCTAATGTTGTAAAAATTTATTAATTGAAAATTTTGATTGTTACTTATTGAAGTAAACGATTTGTTATTTGTAATATTTGACCAAATCATTTCTATATCATTTTTTTTAAACTTTTGTGTAAATCCAATATCTCCAAATATATAGTTTTGTGTATTCCCATTTTTTTTACCAATAGAATAAAATTCTGAATTAAAAAATAAACTTGAATTTTTAGTTAAGAAAAAATATGTTCTTAAAAATTGTGTAAAATTGACAAAAGAGTTTTTTGAAGAGTTTATACCTTTTATTTGATTATTTGTAACTGCAAATTTTGTATCAGCATTTAATGTAAGCCAGCTTAATTTTGAATAATTTATTTTGATTTCAGTCTCTAAACTATTTGAAATATTATTTACCAAATTATTTTGTTGCAATAAATCAGATGAGAAATAATTTTTAGATACAGTAAATGAGATGTTTAATTTTTGCTCCATAAAATACTTTCCTACACTTGCAGATACCAAAAAGTTTTGCTGTTTATTTTCTTTATTTATTGCTTTTGATGTTATAAAAGCCCCATTAAAATCTTGGCTAAAAATTATATTTTTTTCAGTTGAAGATGCTGAAATACTAAGATTTGCAAAAATGCTTTTTACACTATTTTTATAATTTAAACTTACATTCGCAGTATGTAATTTTTCAATTGGTAGTACATTTTCATTGTTTGCTAGCGTTCTGTAATTTTTTAAAATAAAGCCATTTGCTATTTGAGCAATATTGTTATTTATTTTATTTTGATAACTATAAGTTGCACCAATAGAAGTGTTTTTAAAAACTGGGGTATTAAAATCTATTGAAGGATTAAAAAATATATTTGAATAATTTTTTTTTACAGTACTTAAGCTATTTGTTGTGTTTATCAAATTAAGTTCTAATGGTAGTGTAAGCTCAAAAGTTTTTTCTCCTTTCTCGAAGGTTATAGTGTGTTCTGCATATAATCTCGAATTGTACCAATTTATATTGTTTTTAAAACTATCATTTAAATTATAAATATTTTGATTGTAAAATTTACTTGTTTTCGATGCCAAATTTTTAAATACATACTCAAAGCCTAGTTTCGTTTGATGTAGTAATTTCCCCTTCGTTTTAGAGAAGGAAAAATTATTGTCTATATTAAAATTAGTTATTATCGCATTTTGAGAAACCATATCATAAGGTGTAGATTGGTTTATTATATTTTCAAATTGCCCAGGAGCAATATTTAATTGCTGTGGCATTTTATTAATATTTATTTTAGAATTTATACCAACTATAGTTTTCTTTATTGGTACAAATAAAATAAAATCATTTTTAAATTTATAAAATGGGTCTTTAAAATTTTGATTTATTATGCTATTGTTTTGGATAGTATTATTGGAGTTTATAAAATCCAATCCTAAATCTGATTTGTTTTGCAAATAGCGATTTTTTTTATTTGCCGTATAAAAAATTGTTCCGCTGTATTTATTTGAGTTTATAAAACCATTTACTTTTTCTATAAAGTTTACATTTCCTGTGGGCAAAAAATATGTTGTGTTAGTTTCATTATTATAGGTTGTATTATCATTTAAGTAACTAATATTCGTTTTTATTTGATTACCATTTTTAAAAACATTTAATCCGTTTACGTAAACAAGATGACTGTTGTTAAATAAATAGCGTTTAGAATTTATTGGAGGATTGGTATTACCAATAACTGATAAAATATCCTCTTTTTGTCCTTTATCAATTGGAGTACCCACTTTTTGGATAGATACATTATCGCTTAACTCATTGCTTAGTAAAGTGCCTGCATTATTATTTTTGTAAGCTGCAATAAACTGTTTTTTATTGCTAAACAATAAGCCAACTATTTCATTGTCATAAAGCAAAGGAGTAATACCTAACCCAACTTTTCCCTTACCCATAAATTTATTTAAGGCTTTATTTTTTAGTTTTATATTCAATGCAGGGTCTTGAGATGTTTTAAGGCTATCAAAAAGTTTTATATCTTTATCATGTGCTAGCATTTGCACTTGATCCACCATATCAGCAGATATATTTTGGTTTGCCATATTATACTTCCCCCCAAGTAAATCTAACCCATTAATATAGTAGTGGCTTATTTGCTTACCATTAAAACTTATTGCACCTGTTTGTGGGTCTATGGTAATGCCTGGCATTTTTGCAATTACATCGCCAATAGTTCTATCTTCTTTGCCTTTAAATTGCCCTACATTATAATTGGTAGTATCTCCTTGCGTATAAATTGGTGCTTGTTTTACAATAACTGTAGGCAACTCTGTAGGGAATTCTATTAATTCATAATTAACAGTTTGGGTTTTATTGGCTACAATTACTTCTTTTGTTTTATAGCCAACAATGCTAAAAGTTAATTTGAGAGAATCTTCTGTAAGGCTATTTTTGATTTCAAAAAAACCTTTTTCATCAGTAATAGAAAAAGCAATAATTTGATTATTGCCTTTTTTAGAAACTGTTACATTTACGTCTGTTAATATTTCATTTTTGCTTTTTACAATACCATTTATAACAACTTGAGAAAATAAATTGTTACAAGTAAATACTAATAGGCAAATTGAAAATGTTTTTATCATTTATCCGAAATATCAATTGGGTTATATGGTTTTATTTTTCTTTTTGGAGTGGGAATAACTGTACCATCAGAACTTGTAGTAGTAATTGTTAATTCGGGATAAAGCATTTTATCATACGCCTCCATATCAGTTGCTTTCAACTTTTTCAACTTTTTCAGTTCTTCTTTTTTAATTAATTTAGCACTCTTATAATTTTTAAAGTCTATGAATGATGTGCTTTTTAATTCAAGGCATTGAAAATAAAATTGATTTTCAGTATCGCTAATTTTCAAAATTAAACCAGGTAGACCTCTAAATAACCATGGACCAGAACTAATTGGAATTTCATTTG
>JAYUJS010000187.1:0-1226 GCA_043765095.1 Ferruginibacter sp. | reverse complement strand
AGTATTGTGGGCAAGTTATTTATACCTCTATAAATGAATTGCAATGGGATGCTAGCCCAGAAAACTATAAAGTAATTTTTATAGCAGGCAATGAAGATTTTTTACAAGGAAATTTAAAATACACTACTGCATGCAATGCTGCAAAAGAAAAGGGGGTAATTGTAAATACAATTTATTGCGGAGATAAAATGCAAGGTGTAAGAGAGCATTGGAACCTTGGCGGTGAGTGTGGCAATGGTAGCTATACCAACATAAACCAAAATGCAAAAGATATAGAAATACCCACCCCTTATGATAGTGCTTTATATGTGCTAAACGATAAATTGAATAGCACCTATATTTCTTATGGAGCTATGGGATACTCAAAAAAAGCGAAGCAAGTTCAAATGGATTATGCAAACTCCACCGTAAGTAAATCTGCTGGTATAAAAAGAAGGACAGTAAAAGGCAAACAAGGATTGTATAAGAACAACGACTGGGATTTGGTAGATGCATCAACTTATAATAAAATGGCTATAGAGAATTTGGATATAAAAACATTACCAGATAGTTTACAAAATAAAACAAGAGCAGAATTAAAAATATTGGTGGCACAAAAAAGTGCAGAAAGAAATAGCATACAAACTCAAATAGCTATAGCAAGTGTAGATAGAGAAAAATTTATAGCTGCAGAAAAAGTAAAACTAGAAACAGGAAATGCTGCTCCTACATTAGAAACAGAGGTAGAGAAAATTATAAAAACACAAGCGGCAAGGTTTAATATGAGGATACAATAATATAGTGTAACAATAGTAAGTTTACTATATTAGTAGTATGAAAGCCATTACAAAAACCGTACGGGTATTATCGTTTATTAGTTTATTTACTGATATGGCAAGTGAAATGCTATATCCAATAATGCCTTTGTATTTAAAGAGTATTGGTTTTTCTATTGTGCTTATTGGCGTATTAGAAGGAGTAGTAGAAGCTGCTGCAGGCTTAAGCAAAGGCTACTTTGGAAAACTATCAGACACTACTGGCAAGAGAATGCCATTTATACAATTGGGATATTCATTAAGTGCATTATCTAAACCATTAATAGTATTTTTTAATGCTCCATTATGGGTGTTTTTTGTACGAACAGTAGACAGAGTAGGTAAAGGAATACGAACAGGGGCAAGGGATGCAGTACTCTCTAATGAAGCTACACCCGCTACAAAAGGAAAAGTTTTTGGCTTTCACAGGTC
>JAYUJS010000186.1:0-1226 GCA_043765095.1 Ferruginibacter sp. | reverse complement strand
TTTATCTAATTGATTCTCATTATTAGCTATCTCTTCCAAAGGACTACCGAGGTTATTATCTTCAGATAATTCAGAGTTTAAGTTACTATTTATTGGTTTATCAATAATTGTCTCTCCTATTGGTATATTTATTTCATTATCCTGCATGTGTAATTAATTTTAAAATGTGTGCAAATGTACGATAGTCAAACATTTTGCCAATGCTTGTTTTGGGTCAAATTGACAGGGAAGGAGCTGGTAAGTGGAAAATGGGGAGTGGGAAATGATATGTAAGGATTGGAAAGATACCCAGTGCTATTAAATTTTAAACCTTCTGCTTTAAAATTTTTAATCTACCACCAATATTTTACCAGACTCAATCACAATATTATTTTTATCTAATAATTGATAAATATAAACACCTCTATAAAAGCGTTGTTCTTTTAAATTTATGGTAAGGAACGATGGTATATATTTAGCTTCATACATTTTTTTACCAATAGTATTAAGAATTTGAATGGAATAATTTCGATTATACCCTGTTTGAAAAACTAGATTTACAGAAGTAGTTGCGGGATTTGGATAGGTTTTAATATATTTTAACTGCCCAGTACCGTTATCTAAAGATGACTGTGCAATACTGGTAAAACTTATACCAATTATAAATATTAATATGATGTATATTTTTTTCAACTACGTAAAGATACCTTTTTTGAATAAAAATTACAGAATGAAAATGTTAAAAACAAATACAATAACATTTTCATTCTGTTTTAATTTTAATACACTTTTGTAAACTTTTTACAAAAGAAAATATATTATAAAAATTCTAATTTAGATATTCTTAAGCCAATTTTGCCAATATTTCATTTATCGCTTCAAAATTTGGCACATCTCCAGCACTTTCCAGTACTTCTGCATACTGTACCACACCAGCCTTATCTATCACAAAAGCAGAGCGTTTGCTCACTCCCTTCATTCCCATACCAGTAAATGACTCATAAATAGTGCCATAATCAGTAGATACCTCTTTATTAAAATCGCTTAGCAAAGTAAAATTGTACGCTTGGTCTTCCTTAAACTTGGCCAAAGTAAAAACTGAATCTACAGATATAGCCAAAACCTCTGCATTGGCATTATTGTATTTTGCAATATCATCTCTTACTCCACAAAGCTCAGAGGTACATACGCCTGTAAAAGCCATTGGGAAAAATAACAATAAAACATTTTTATTACCTGCAAAATCT
>JAYUJS010000185.1:0-3409 GCA_043765095.1 Ferruginibacter sp. | reverse complement strand
CTATTATAACATCTCCTTTTATAGCTTGCCTTTTTTCAAAATATTTTACTAGCTTAAATGCAAAGCTGTTTGCTGGCCAAATACCTGCTTCTATCATTGAGTAGGCTAGCGGCTCATAGCTATCTACAATATGCTTTTTGCCAGTAAAGGTTTTTAGTAGCGTACCTATCATACCAGCACTCATTGCCTCTGTATGTATAACATTTATTTTTTTTGCAAAAACAAATAATAATAATTTAAAAAAATTAAATGGTAAACTAAGCACTTTTTTTATACCAAGATTACAATATTTTTCTGGGTAATGAAAAATATTGTTTTTATTTAATTCTGCAATAATGGTTTGTACTTCGGGTCTTTGTAATAGTGTTAGGTCTTTTTCTTGAGTAGCAAAATATATTTTCGATTCTGTAGGTATTGCCTTTCTTATCATGTAAAGACATGGAACAACGTAAGATAAATTTAAACCATCATAAAATGGCCATTGTGTGTATACTAATATATTTTTTATCTTACTATTTGCCATCTTACAATTCTTTTTTTATCAACTCTATTAGTTTATTACTTCCATTTGCACCTAAGTGGTCAAAGTCTACAAAATCATTTTCTTCAAATAATGTATTGTGTAAGTAATTTAAATATTTCACTCCATTTTTATTTGCAAGGGAATCTATAATAGCTGTAGCTGCATGCATTTGAGTATTGCTAAAGGCATCTGTATAGCAGGCAGGTTTGGGTGTTTGCAAAAAGAAAAGTTCCACTTTATTGGTTTTACATATATCAATAATATTTTGCAAAATTGTTACATTTTCATTTCTATTTTTTGCTTGATAAATATAAATTGAATGATCTTGCGCCCTTTTTACACATGCCTCATTGTCGCTTTTCTTTTTATTGGTAAAAGGAATAAAATTTATTTTAGAAGTATCTGTATCTTTTCCACTTATTAAATTTTTACATAAATCTTTTATATTCAAATGAAGTCTAAAAGAATTTAATTTTGAAAGCATTTTATTACCAGCCGTATTATTATACATTTCTATACCATACCTGCTCATTTGCATATCGTAATTTGTGTAGCTTATTTTATGCCCTATCTGATCAGCATCTAACCCTAATATTATTTTATCTATATGTCCATTTTGTATACAATATTTTATAACCTTATACCTATCCATCAACTCAAGATTTGCTAAAGATAAATTATTGCTGTGTTTTATAAAAAAATTATCGGTTGTTTCTTGCAGTGCACCTGTGTGTGAATTGCCCACAATTAAAATATTAGCTGCAGCATTTTTCTTTTGTGTAATAAATAATTTATCAATAGGTGCCTTAAAGTCACTAAGCCTCCATTCTATTAAAGACACAATAATTAAAAAAATGCCTATTACAATAAATAATTCTTTAAATAACTTTTTCATCTTTTTTTAAAACTGAAAATAAATAAATGAAGCACTTTCAAACACGCCTATAGTGTATATTAAAACTAGTAAAATAATAGCAAGGGCATATCGTAAATAATTATTTTGCAAAATCTTTGTGTGCTTCTCTGCCCATTCAAAATAATAATCACTTATTATTAAAGCAATAATAAGTGCAATTGATAACATATTATTTACCGTAGATGCGCTAGCTACACCAAATAAATAATTGGTATCTATTTTATGAAAGTGCGAAATAATATACAATGCATCACTTATGCTATTTGCTCTAAAAAAAACCCATGCTATGGCTACCAATACAAAAACAAATAAGCGTTTTAAAACATTGGAAATAATATTATTTTGGTTAAAATATTTTTTTTCTACTGGTTCTAATAAAATACCAAATATTAAATAAATACCATGTAGCGCACCCCATACTACAAATGTCCAATTGGCACCATGCCAAAAACCGCTCACCATAAATACAAAAAACAAATTAAAGTACCAACGAGTTTTGGACACTCTGTTGCCACCTAAGGGAATGTACAAATAATCTCTAAACCAAGTAGAGAGCGAAATATGCCACCTACCCCAAAAACTTTTAATAGATTTTGATAAATAAGGCATTCTAAAATTTTGCATTAAATCAATGCCTAAAACTTTGGAGGCGCCAAGCGCCATATCTGAATAGCCAGAAAAATCGCAATAAATTTGAAAACTAAAAAATATAGTAGACCAAATTAATGGCATACCTGCGTATGAAGTAGGGTCTTTGTAAACAGCATCTACAAATAAGGTAAGCCTATCTGCAATTACTACTTTTTTAAACAAACCCCATAATATTTGCATAAGCCCAGTACGTATGCGCTCATAATCTGGCTTGTGGTCTACTTTAAATTGCCACAATACATTTTGTGGTCTTTCTATAGGGCCTGCCACAAGCTGTGGGTAATACATTACATACAAAGCATAAATACCAAAATGTTTTTCTGCTTTTTGATTACCTCTGTATACCTCTATTGTATAACTCATAGCTTGAAAAGTGTGGAACGAAAGACCAATAGGTAATATAATATTTAAAATAGGTATAGGATTTTCAGAATGAAAAGCATTTAATACCGCAGTAATATTTCCATTTATAAAATTGTAATATTTAAAAATAACCAGTATGCCAATATTTGCTATTAAGCTTGCAATCAAAAACCATTTTCTTTTTTTCTTATCTCCAATTTTTTCTAATTGTATACCAGCATAATAATCTATAATAATGGTAAAAAATAAAATGAGGATGTACTTTGGAATAAAGAACATATAAAAAAAACAGCTTGCTGCTAATAACAACACCCACCTAAATTTATACGGCAGTAAAAAATATAAAACCGTTATTATTGGGAAAAATAAAAGAAATTCGAAAGAGTTAAATAACATGAGTTACTATTGTTAGTTTTTAGCTAAAATTTTGCTTGATAGTAATTTTTTTATATTTATAAATACGTTTCTGTTAATGAAAGCCAATAAAGCAGTTACAATAACAAAGACAACAATGCTGTATTTATAATCTGACAATAATACTAATAAATAGGTAATAATGAGTAATAAAAAGCTAACTATTGGTTCTTTTAGTTGAAAATTTATTTGATAGTATTTATTGCTGTAAATAAAAAGCAGCACAAAGTAAAGTATGGCACTTATACCAGTAGCAATAGCTGCTCCCAATATACCCATACGAGGAACTAGGAAATAGTTTATGCCTAGGTTAATTATTGAACTTATTACTGTAATAGTTAAAAAAATAGTTGTTTTCTTTTCTATAGCAAACCCAGGATTGAAAAAATATATTTTTGAAAAAAACTGTCCAAGGCAAAGTATAAAACATAAACTATGACCATAGAAAAATTTAGCATTTACCAATAAATTATAAAAATTGGGAGAAAAACAAATAATACCTAAAAAAAATAAACCAAAGCCAAACATTACAATGTTTAACA
>JAYUJS010000184.1:0-3411 GCA_043765095.1 Ferruginibacter sp. | reverse complement strand
GTAAAATACCTTGTTCTCCATCATCTAAGTACACCCCAAAATCTACTTTCCTTAGTACTTTTAATATATTAAAGTCGCCCGTTTTTACCATTGTTATTTTATTTAATTGTGATAAAGATATTGAAAGGAAATTGAATATTAGATATGAGTTACGGGTTTGTGGGTTACTAGTTGATTAGTTGAATAGTTGGCTAGTTGACATGGTGTTTTTTTGTACTAAAATAAAATGCGAAGCATTTTTAACCCCACCCTATTGGTTAAAAAGAGACCTACAATCTAAATAAAGTAAAAATAAAAACGCCTTTCCGACTTCTCGGCAAAAAAATTATTTTGTAAAGAATAATAATACTTTGAATTTATTGCAGAAATTATCAATTCAATAATTAAACAATAAGACAATGCAAGATTTAAATAATTTTTCCCCGAACTTTACAAAAAATTTTATTATTAAATATGACTGCTGAAAAACCCACCTTATTTGTAACGCATTACAAAGCTTTTAAAACGATTGTTGGTGACCAATATGTTTTTACAGATGAAGAAACATTAGATAGATGCGCAAAAGACGAAACAGAAAACTTACACTTTTTACCAGATATTGTTTTAAAACCACGCACTGCAGAAGAGATAAGTGCAATAATGAAAATTTGTAATGCACACAAAATACCTGTAACGCCCCGTGGGGCAGGTACTGGGCTTAGCGGTGGTGCGCTTCCACAATTTGCTGGTGTAGTTATTTCATTTGAAAGAATGAACAGCATTTTAGAAATAGACGAAAGAAATCTACAAGTAACCACCGAACCAGGTGTAATAACAGAAGTACTTCAAAATGCAGTAAAAGAAAAAGGATTGTTTTACCCACCAGACCCTAGTAGCAAAGGAAGTTGCTTTATTGGAGGTAATATATCAGAAAACAGTGGTGGCCCAAAAGCGGTAAAATATGGAGTGGTGAGAGATTATGTGATAAACCTACAAGTAGTACTGCCAACGGGTGAAATTATTTGGACAGGTGCAAATGTGCTCAAAAATTCAACAGGATACAACCTTACACAATTAATTGTAGGCAGCGAAGGTACACTTGGCTTGGTTACAAAAATTGTTTTAAAACTATTACCCTTTCCAAAGTTTGATTTATTAATGCTCGTACCTTTTAACGATTTAGAAAAAGCGGGTGCAGCGGTGAGTGCTATATTTAGAGCTGGTTTTACACCAAGTGCAATGGAGTTGGTAGAAATAGATGCACTACTAATTGTTAGTAAATTTTTAGACAGCCATACCATACCAGTAGGCGAAGATGTGGCAGCACACCTTATAATAGAAGTAGATGGAAATGATATGGATGTATTAATGAAAGATATGGAAAGCATAGCTACTTTGCTTACAGACTTTGATTGTGGTGAAGTATATTTTGCTGATGATGCACAGCAAAAAAATGAATTGTGGAAACTTAGAAGAAGAGTAGCCGAGGCTGTAAAAATAGATGGATACAGCATTGAAGAAGATACTGTAGTACCAAGGGCTGAGCTACCAGCATTAATAAAAGGGGTAAAAAAACTAAGCCTTGAATATGATTTTAAAGTAGTGTGCTATGGGCATGCAGGCGATGGCAACTTACATATACGTATAAAAAAGGAAGGTAATATTTATAGCCTAAATAATCCAAATATAATACCCGCACTTAAGGCATTATTTGAACTAGTAAAATCGCTTGGCGGCACTATTAGTGGTGAGCATGGTATTGGATTAATACAAAAAGAGTATATTCCAATAATGTTTGATGAAGTTACTTTAACCATTATGAGAAATATTAAAAAAGCTTTTGACCCCAATTCAATATTAAATATGGGTAAAATATTTGACTAAAATTATAAATAAGAATTATGAAAAAAATATTAGTAATTGTACTTGTATTTACAACTATACAATCTGTTGCGCAAAGTGAATATACTGATGAAAAAAAATCTTTTTTTTCAAAAGAAAAATTATTTACTGGTGGTAGTGTAGGTATCAGCTTTGGTGATAATACTTTTTCTTTTGGGCTCGGGCCTCATATTGGTTATAGTGTCAATAATTTTATAGATGTAGCTGTTTCACTTAATTATAATTATGTTTCTCAAAGGTCACCTACATCTGTTTACAAAGTTAGGCAGTCCGTTATTGGTCCAAGTGCATTTGTAAGGTTGTACCCTATAAATAGTATTTTTGCACACTTACAATATGAATATAATTTTATTAAATTTAGTGAGATACCAGGGAATGGAAGTTCCAATATTATTACAAAGTTTAATGTTTCAAGTTTACTAGTTGGAGGGGGTTATGCTACTGGTAGAGAAAACTCTGGTGATATATTTTATTATGTATGTGTGTTATTTGATGTATCAAATAATAAATTTTCTCCTTACAAAGACCAGCTAGATAGGGCTTTGCCTATTATAAGAACTGGCATAAATATCCCTTTATTTGGAGGAGGAAATAATGGTGGCTTAAGCAGAAGAGAAGCTAGAAGAAGCCGACGTGGAGATGATTAACATTACAAATATTGCCTCATTTCACTAGGGTGGTTTAAAATCGTAAATTGTTCTATGGGGTGGCTATATAAGAATCCATCTACATACATTTTATTAATATGCGCTATTAAGTGGTCGTAAAAACCATCTGTGTTTAAAAAGAAAATTTTTTTATCGTGTATTTTTAAAACATTCCACGTAAGTATTTCAAAAAGTTCATCTAATGTACCAAAGCCGCCAGGTAAAATTATGGCCGCATCTGATTTATCGTACAACATTTTTTTACGAGTATGCATATTATCTACTACAAATTTTTCTGCTATTCCTTTGTGCAAGTGTTCTAAATCTTTTAATACTTCTGGTATAATTCCTATTACTTTTCCATCGTTTGCTACTGCTCCATCGGCCACAGCTCCCATTAGCCCTTTGTTTCCACCACCGTATATTATGGTAACTTTTTTTTCTGCTAAAATTTCTCCCAATAAAATAGTATGTTCCTCGTACAATGGGTTTTTACCAGCTTTACTGCCACAAAAAACAGCTATAGATTGTATGCTCATGCAATAAAAATATAGAAATAAAATTAAATTGGGAAAATTGGGAAAAGTATTATACCTTTTTTTTCTGCAAACAAGCGTGAAATAAATAAATATTTAATATAGAAATTATAACTGGCTTTTTTTATCTTTACGTAGTTATTTTAACAGTACACACCTATTATTAAGGCAGTATTTATTTTTAAAATAAGATTTAGGAATTACATTAATTTATTTAAAGAATATGAAAAATATTTTACTTATATTAATTTTATTATTTAGCAAAACATTGCTTGCACAA
Organism: Ferruginibacter sp.; assembly: GCA_043765095.1. Lineage (GTDB taxonomy): Bacteria > Bacteroidota > Bacteroidia > Chitinophagales > Chitinophagaceae > Ferruginibacter. The sequence continues at coordinate 67 of JAYUJS010000184.1, read as the reverse complement.
AATAGATATTTAATAAAATTTAAGGATAAAGCATTTAATCCATTTTCTATAAGTACCCCATCTGAAT
>JAYUJS010000183.1:0-3414 GCA_043765095.1 Ferruginibacter sp. | reverse complement strand
TTGGTGCTTTTAAAGAAGCATCTTTTGCATCGCCAGCTTTATCACCAAATATTGCACGAAGCAATTTCTCTTCTGGTGTTGGGTCACTTTCTCCTTTTGGAGTTATTTTACCAATAATAATATCGCCTTCTTTTATTAATGCTCCAATACGAATAATACCGTTTTGGTCTAAATCTTTAGTAGCTTCCTCAGATACGTTTGGAATATCTGGTGTTAATTCCTCTTCTCCTAATTTGGTATCTCTAACTTCTGTTTCAAACTCACTAATATGTATAGAAGTAAACAAATCATCTTTAACTACTTTTTCAGAAATTACAATCGCATCTTCAAAATTGTATCCTTTCCATGGCATAAATGCCACTTTCATATTACGACCAAGTGCAAGTTCGCCTCCTAAAGTAGCATAACCTTCTGTTAAGAAATCTCCTTCGGCTACTTTTTGACCTTTAATAACAGCAGGGCGTAGATTAATAGTCGTTTCTTGATTGGTGCGAACAAATTTTGTCAATTTATAAATTGTCAATTCATCTTCAAAACTTACCAGTTTTACAACTTCACTGCGCTTGTAACGTACATGTATTTCATTAGCATCTACATACTCTACCATGCCTTCACCATCTGCATGTATTTGAATACGTGCATCACGAGCTGCTTTACCTTCTAAGCCTGTACCTACAATTGGCACTTCTGGTCTTATCAATGGTACAGCTTGACGTTGCATATTCGAACCCATTAAGGCACGGTTAGCATCATCATGCTCTAAAAAAGGAATAAGAGAAGCACTTAAACCTACAATTTGGTTAGGTGCAACATCCATGTATTCTACTTCTTCTTTATCTAGGATTGGGAAATCACCTGTTTGACGAGACTTGATTCTATCATCTACAAAATTTCCTTTATCATCAATATCAACGTTTGCCTGTGCAATTTTTGCTGTATCTTCTTCTTCTGCACTTAAAAAAGTTACCTTCTTCATATCTACTTTACCAGCATTAACTTTACGGTAAGGAGTTTCTATAAAGCCCATATCGTTTATTTTGGCATGTACACAAAGTGTGGATATCAAACCAATGTTTGGTCCTTCTGGTGTTTCAATAGTACATAAACGACCATAGTGAGAATAATGCACATCACGTACTTCAAAACCTGCACGCTCTCTACTTAAACCTCCAGGACCTAAAGCTGAAATACGGCGTTTATGCGTTATCTCACTCAGTGGGTTGGTTTGGTCTAAGAATTGGCTTAACTGTGAGGTACCAAAAAATGAATTAATTACACTTGAAAGAGTTCTAGCGTTAATTAAGTCAACTGGTGTAAAAACCTCATTATCACGTACATTCATTCTTTCTCGAATTGTACGAGCCATACGTGCAAGCCCCACTCCAAACTGTGCATATAATTGCTCACCTACGGTACGTACACGGCGATTGCTAAGATGATCAATGTCATCTATTTCACTCTTTCCATTTGTAAGTAATACAAGGGTTTTTATGATGGCAATGATATCATCTTTAGTTAATACTTTTTTAGTAATAGGAAAATCAAGACCTAAACGGCGGTTTATTTTATAACGACCAACTTCACCTAAATCATAACGCTTGTCACTAAAAAACAGCTTATCAATAATACCACGAGCTGTTTCATCATCTGGCGCATCAGTACCTCTAAGTTGCTTGTATATATGTTGTACAGCTTCTAATTCAGAATTAGAAGTATCTTTGTTTAAAGTATTGTAAATAATAGAGTAATCACCACTTACCTCTTCTTTTTGTATAAATACGTTTTTTACCTCTACTTGCAGTATTGTAGCAATATTACTTTCGTCTAAAACGGTATCTCTTTCTAATATAATTTCATTTCTTTCAATGGATACAACTTCACCAGTATCTTCATCCACAAAATCTTCAACCCACGTACGCAATACACGTGCAGCCAATCTTTTTCCAATTTGCTTCTCCAAACTCTTCTTATCTGCTTTTACTTCGTCAGCCATACCAAATAATTCAAGTATGTCTTTATCAGTTTCAAAACCTATTGAACGCAACAAGGTAGTAACAGGAAATTTTTTCTTACGATCAATGTAAGCAAACATTACGTTGTTAATATCGGTAGCAAACTCCATCCATGCACCTTTAAAAGGAATAACCCGAGCGGAGAATATTTTTGTACCATTAGGATGTACAGACTGACCAAAAAATACACCAGGTGAACGGTGCAACTGGCTTACCACTACCCTTTCCGCACCATTTACAACAAATGTACCTCGTGGAGTCATGTATGGGATGTTTCCTAAGAAAACGTCCTGCACAATAGTTTGAAAATCCACATGCTCTTCATCATTACAGCTAAGACGAAGTTTAGCCTTTAATGGAACAGCATAAGTAAGACCTCTTTCAATACACTCATCTATAGAATAACGAGGTGGATCTACGAAGTAATCCAAAAATTCCAATACAAAAATGTTTCGAGTATCGGTTATTGGAAAATTGTCTTTAAAACAACGAAACAGTCCTTCTACATTACGCTTATCTGGCGTGGTTTCCAACTGAAAAAAGTCTTTAAAAGACTGTATTTGGATACCTAACAAATCGGGTTGTTCCGCTATAAGTTCAACCTTTCCAAAGTTGATACGCTTAGCAGCATTTGATTTAATTGCAGTCATATAATAATTAAAACGTTTAGTGAAGATTCTTATAATGAAAAGAGCTTGCGCTGAATTTTATTCTTAAGAAACGCAAAAGTAAGGTAATTAGATTAAATATTTATGAAATAATATTTTTTTGGCAAGAAATTTGAGAAACAGACGAAATTTCGGGTGTTTTTAAGAGTATTTTGGGTAAATGCGAAGTATATTAGACTAAATGGCAGGAATGAAAATTGAAGGTTGAAGGTTTGACAATCTTAAACCCTTTACCAACCTTCTTACACTTTCGTAATTTTATGTTAGCGAAATTTTAGCGAATGAAATATGGGATACGCAACAAGGCAATCGAGAATATCCACCTAGGTTCGTGTCCGACGCAATGCTGTTGAGTAAAATATTTTTTAAATTACTGCAGTATCAAAACACTGTGGGACAGTAATGCTGGAGGGCAAATCTTTTTGTCTACCATTGGGAAAAAAAATTAGTACGCACAGCCAGTTACAAATATTTATCACCGCTTATTCTGCTCATGCTATTTTAAATAAATAGCACAAAAATACCAATAGCATTTCAACCTTAGATAAAATTATAATCGACTTTTACAAATTTTCCGAAAAAATGTAAAAGCTTGGCATCTATTTGAAACTTTCTAATTCAAACTCCTAAAATCGACAGGCACCAACTTACTTACACCAGGCTCCTGCATAGTTACGCCGTATATAACATCTACAGCACTCATGGTTTGTTTATTGTGGGTTACAATAATAAAT
>JAYUJS010000182.1:0-1232 GCA_043765095.1 Ferruginibacter sp. | reverse complement strand
CATGACTTACTAAAATGAAGCGTTTTTAACAATTTTTATGTGGTTTCTTATAAAATATTTTGTCGTAAACCTTCTACTTGTATAATTTTTTGTAGAATATACAGCAGTTAATAAATAATTTTATTAAGGTTTTTTATCTTTATAACTAGCCTTATGTAAAGAGTAATCTAGCTCGACTTATATAAGCCCATTGCTTATAAAAAGACCCTACTGGTACAAGCATAGCCTGAAATCTATTATTTTTCGAAAATTGAACTAAATTAAATTTATAAATGAAATAAAGTGTTATCAAACTGAACTTGTCGAAACCAATACTCATAAAAAAACCCAGCTCCGACAAGCTCATGCTGACTTGTGTCATTTTTCAAAAATTAAACTAAATTAAATTTAAAAATGCTGTTATCAGTTGTTGTACCCAGCAATCTTGACAAGATAGAATGTTGGGCTACTAACAGGTAAACCAACATACAAAAAAAGCCCCGCTTTCATAAATGAAAGCAGGGCTTTTTTTAAAACTAAAACTTATTTTATTTACTTACAACCAATTTCGTGTTATAAGTTTCTCCATCTGTAAGTACTATTACATTATATACTCCGCTTGCTAGTAAAGCTATATTTATTGGCTCTACTTGGCTAAGGTTTTTATAACTAGCTGTCAATACCTTTTTACCATCTGCTGCATATATCATAAGGGTAGCTGTTTTGTTTATTAAACTAGCAGGGAATCTTACTGATATATCTGTGTTTGCTGGGTTAGGGTATATTGATATTCCGCTTCCTTTTACAAAGTTTACTATTCTTAACACACTCGTATTTACTTTGCTATTTAATGAAGTGGCTTTTATTCTATACACATTGTTTACACTTGGTGTAGTGTGTAAGTAGCTATAGCTGCCTGCATTGGTTGCTGGTATTGTTGCTATTGTTACAAATCTTCTACCGTCTGTGCTGTGCTCTACTTCATATTGCTTTGCTTCGTTATCGTTTGCCAATGTCCAGTTAAGCTGTGCTGCTGTTCCTACTGGCCTTGCTGTAAACAAGCTAAAGTTTATTGGCAATGGGCTAAGGTTTATTGTTTGTGTTGGAGTACATACACAACTTACAGGGTTACCCAAGCTTTCGCTTGTTCTCTGTATTCTTGCCATTATACATTTTTTACCGTTGCCGCCTGTTGTATCTGCTATTACAGGGTGTGATACAAATGTAATTTGACTATTGGCTCCTATACCGCC
>JAYUJS010000181.1:0-3419 GCA_043765095.1 Ferruginibacter sp. | reverse complement strand
AATGGGTAAATAGCTTTTTCTTTTGTACTATCTAAAATACGGATTGTTTTTGCTTCAACAATTGCATCAGCTATATCTTTTGGCTGTCCTGTTATCTGACTTTTTACAAGCTTCGTAGCTTGCTCTTTTACTTTACCTTCGTAGTTATGTACTACCCAAGTGTATGAAAGTTCCCAAACAGAAATAAGAATAAGCGCAATAGCGAAAAACCAAACTAAACCTTTCAATTTCATGATAAAATACTTTAATATAAGTTTTGTTAATTTTTTTTACAAGGCTGCAAAGATAGGGGAAAATGGCATTGCTCCATTTGAGGTGGAAACTTTGGAAATTAGCCTTAAAAAATTAGCCTTCAAATAGTACATTTTCTTGTATTAATGATGGCAATTAATTCAATAAATTAAGTATAAAAGTTTTTATTTCCCTTTCACTTCTTTTCCTTCTTTTACCTCTATTATATATTGTAATACAATTTTACCATCTACTACAATTTGTATGGGAAAAGTATCTTCCTTTTTAAAAGTGTAAGAAAATTTAATATTTCCGTCATTGTCATCAAAATTCATCGGTTCTTCTTTTTGCTTTTTCTTTTCATCACCAATAAGTATAGATATTTTTTTGATGGTATTATCGTTGTTTATAGAAAATGAAAAATCTACCGCTTTATTTGATACTGTTTTTATAAGCCCAGTAAGTGGAGATAACTTTCTAAACTCTAATCCAATAGCTTCATTACCTATTATTGGCAGTGCATAAAAATCTTTTATACTTTTATTGCCGCCACCAAGCATCCAAGCAAGGTTATCAGGAAAGTATATTAGGTTAAACAATTTTTTATCAGCAAAAAAATACTGGCTGGTAAATTGTTTGGTAAAAACTTTTTGTTTTGGGTCTAAAAACCCACTTGCACGGCATGCATCAATGTAATACCATGTTTCTGGGCTTTGCCCAAGCTGTACTACGTTCCAACTATAATTTTTTTCTTCTGTTTTTTCATTAATTTCTGCTGTTCTATTTTTTACAAATCCATCCACACTTAGGCAACGAATTTTTGAATAGCTACACATTTCTTGCAGTAGCAAAGAAAAACCTAAAGGCGTTGCCTTTCTTAACTCTATTACTTTTTCAGGAACTTTATTTTTTTCTTCTTGCTTGTTTACTGCTTTCGGGTCTATGGCAATATTGTTGGCTATCCAATAAAATATAGCCCTTGCTTTATCTTCATTGTTGGTATATTTATTGGTAATAGCATCTGCAATTTCTGCTACATTTTTATTGGAAAAATTACCTAGTTTTTGCACATCATTATCTATGTATTTGTATTTTGGTGTGCTTATTTGTGCAAAAGTTGTAATTGAAATTAAGCATGATATAATAAAGTATAATATTTTTTTCATTAATCAAAAGTAAGGGGGCCAACGTTAATAAAAACGTAAAAGTTTATTTGAAAATAGCACTTAATAAAATTTTTGGTTAATACAATTAAAAAAATTGAATAATCTTTACAAATTATAAAAATAAATATATAATAATATTTATCATAAACTATCAATTTATTTTGATTTTGCAAAAAATAAAACGTTTTTTTGCTAAAAATTATAAAAAATGAGCAATATTCGTTTCGATGCAGTAAAAAAACTCGGAAACCAACCTAATACAATAAAAGTAGAAAATGCTTCAAAAATTACAGGCATTTTTAATGAAAACGTTTTTACGCTAGCTGCAGCAAGGCAATATCTAAGCGATGATGCTTATAAAAGTTTGCTTGCTAGCACTCGTGGAGGAAAAAAAATAGACCGTTCAATGGGCAATCAAATAGCCAATGGTTTGCGTGCATGGGCAGAGAGTAAAGGAGTTACCCATTTTACACACTGGTTTCAGCCACTTACTGGTTTATCAGCTGAAAAACATGACTCATTTTTTACCTTAAAAGGAGATGGTACACCAATTGAAGAGTTTGAAGGCGCAGCATTAATACAACAAGAACCAGATGCATCTTCTTTCCCCAATGGTGGCTTGCGTGCTACTTTTGAAGCAAGAGGATATACTGCATGGGACCCATCATCACCAGCATTTATAATGGAAATAGGCGATGGTAAAACATTGTGCATACCCACTATTTTTGTATCATACACGGGCGAAAGTTTAGACACAAAAACACCATTGCTAAAAGCATTGGTAGCACTAGATAAAGCTGCTGTAGATGTATGCCAATATTTTGATAAAAATGTATCTAAAGTAACTGCTACACTCGGTTGGGAGCAAGAGTATTTTGTTATAGATGCTGGCTTGGCTAATGCTCGCCCCGATTTATTACTTAGCGGTCGTACAGTATTTGGACATGCACCTGCAAAGGGGCAACAATTAGATGACCATTATTTTGGAGCCATACCAGAGCGTATTTATGCGTTTATGTTAGATTTTGAAAAAGAATCTTACAAGCTTGGTATACCTATTCGTACCCGCCACAATGAGGTAGCACCATGCCAGTTTGAGTGTGCACCAATTTTTGAAGAAACTAACCTAGCGGTAGATCATAATACATTACTAATGGATATTATGTTACGGGTAGCAAAACGCCACAATCTAATGGTATTGCTGCACGAAAAACCATTTGCAGGTATTAATGGGAGTGGCAAACACAACAATTGGAGCATGAGCACAGATACTGGTGTAAATTTATTGGCACCAGGTAAAACACCGAAAACAAATTTAATGTTTCTTACATTTTTTGTGAATACAATTAAAGCCGTTCATGATTATGCAAGCCTTATACGTGCATCTATTGCTACAGCGGGTAACGACCATCGCCTAGGAGCAAACGAGGCGCCACCTGCTATTATTTCTATTTTTATAGGAAAATTTCTTACAGATGTATTGGCACAAATAGAAGCTAGAGTAGGTGGTACTTTTGATGAGCAAGACGAAGCTATTTTGAAATTGGATATTCATAAATCTATTCCAGAATTAATGTTGGATAATACAGATAGAAACCGTACCTCTCCTTTTGCATTTACTGGAAATAAATTTGAATTTAGAGCTGTAGGTTCTTCCGCAAATTGTGCGGTGCCTATGACAACACTAAATACGGTAATGGCAGAAACCCTTAAAAACTTTAAAATAGAAGTAGATGGCTTAATAGAAAAAGGAGAGAAAAAGGAAGTTGCTATATTGCAAATAATAAGAAAGTATATTGTAGATAGTAAAAAAATATTGTTTGAAGGGGATGGATACAGCGAAGAGTGGGCAGCAGAAGCAGAAAAGCGTGGTTTGGAAAATGTGAAAACTGCACCTCAAGCATTGGATGCTTATGTAACAGATAAATCTAAAAAACTGTTTGAATCAAACCATATTTATACTCACTTAGAACTTGAAGCTAGACACGAAATAATGCTAGAAGAGTATGTAAAAAAAGTACA
>JAYUJS010000180.1:0-1232 GCA_043765095.1 Ferruginibacter sp. | reverse complement strand
AGTGATACAATTTTATTTTCTTCATTCTTCAATGGAAAAATAATGCAATCCTTTGCCCATACATTAAAACCGTTGGCGGCTCTTGCTTTTAGCAATCCTACTTGTGCCATACTTGCTGCCAAGTGTTTATATTTTGCTTCGGTATGTAAGCCGCCACTATTAAAAGCTGTTTCTATTTGCTTATAATCTATACAACGACTTTCTAAATAATCTACTGCTTTTTTACTTCTCGGTAAACCTAGTTTGTAATAAGTAAAAAACTTTGTGAGTACTGCAATTTTTTCTAATGCCTGTCCGCCGTTAGGCTGGAGTTCGGTTTGTATTATTAGTTTGGCTTCGCTTGGTTGTGTTTTTATTTGATTACCATTTATTAAACTGGTTGCTTTGTTTAGTGCTTCATGCTTGCTGCAATTTTCTTTGAGTTGTATAAATTGTATGGCATCGCCTGTACCTGCTTTGCAAGCTGCACTAAAACAACAATACGTATTTGTTGCTGGGTAAATTTGTAAACTCGGTGTCTTATCATCATGGAATGGACAACATAATTTGTTACTCTTATCCGCTTTTAAATTGTAATGCTGCAATACTTGGGTAATGCTTAACTGTGCTTTTATTGCTTTTATGTCCATGTGGATAATATTTTGTGCTTAATTCGTTACAGAACAAAATTACTAAATGTAACTTTATAGTTACAATAATATTTCCACACTTTACTAACAATTGCGTTATACGATACAATTAAGTAAATTTGTAGTAATTAAAGCACATTTATATGAACATTCCTACAGCCATAAAGAAGTTTCGTAAGGATAAAGCACTTTCGCAGCAACAAGTTGCTGATGCCATTAAAATGAACAGGGTGCAATACACTAGAATAGAAACTGGTAAAGCAGAGGTTACCACTTCTACTTTAGAAAAAATTTGTAAAGTGCTAGAGGTTTCTTTAATGGAGTTTTTTAAAGACGATAACGCAGAGGCAAACTCTTATGATAAAAATATTCTAGAAAAAGTTAAACTTATTGAACAGCTTGACGAACCGCAACAAAAATCTCTCTTCAATTTTATTGATACTGCCATTTCTAATAAACGACTTAGAGATACTTTAAACAATGCTCTTAGTGCGGCTTCATAAATTTACTTGTGCATAACTTTTTGTCGTCTTATATGGTACTTTATGTTGCGTATAAGACATAAAAAAACCAACAACAGTTTTTACACCATTGTTGGTTGTA
>JAYUJS010000179.1:0-9622 GCA_043765095.1 Ferruginibacter sp. | reverse complement strand
GAAAAGAATTTTTAATTGCCAAAATATTCAGCATTAATAGGGCTTACAACAACAAAATTTGTGTAGTGTATAAAATCAAGCTAAATTTGGGTAATTAGCTATAAAACAAAATTATTAGAAGTATAAAATTACGTCAGAAATATAAAATTGGTCTTTACATTGAGGTAATTTCTATATTAAAAATAGAAAACAATTTAGTAATAAATGTATTATTAAACATTTCTATTAAACCCTATTTTACAACATCCCTTCTATATTTAAGAAAGTAATTTTAATTTAAACTAGTATAAGTGGGCGCATTTTAGACTGACAAAAGATTAATACTTTTTATTTTTTTTAAAATTGAATATAATTTTGGGCATCTATTTTAGTAGCGTGTGATAATTTTAATGAACCTTATAAGAAGCAGTTTTTTTATGTTGTTTGCAATTAATTAAATTATTGTAAAAAAGGAAATACGAATAGTTTAAAGTAATTTAGCGTATAAATAGTATAGCAAATAAAAATGATTTTAACCAAAACTGCCGCCGATAAAAAGCTACGCCGCATGGCACTAGAAATTGCAGAACGGAATGCGGATAAGCCTACCATTATAATAATTGGCATAAAAGAAAACGGACTTTTTATTGCTAAAAAAATAGAACAATTTTTGCAGCCTATTTTTAATGGTACTGTAAAAACAATATCACTTAGTATAAATAAAAAAAGCCCCGAAAGAATAGAACTTAGCGAAGAAGTAAATTTACAAAACCAAATGATTCTGTTGGTAGATGATGTGGCCAATAGCGGTAGAACAATGTTGTATGCACTAGCGCCATTGCTAGAGCGCTACCCAAGCCAAATAGAAACGCTTGCATTGTTAGAGCGTACACATAAGCTTTTTCCTGTGGCATTAAATTATGTGGGGTTGTCGGTCTCTACAAAAGAAGAAGAGAATATAGAGGTGATAGTAGAGGGTGGAGAGGTGATGGGTGCAGAGATAAAGATAGCACCCTAAATCCCACCAAGGGTGGACTTTAGTCTGAGAGAATTTTGGCTCTTTTTCCGCTTTAATTTATTGCATAATAAAAGCCAAATTGAAAAGCAAACTTTGAACGGAGCATCGCCACTAAAGTCCAATCAAAGCTCATCAGTTCGTAAACAAAAAAGTAAAAAACTTTAAATAAAACGAACTAATCTTAATAAAAATATCTAAATACTCAATATTAAAAAATGAAATATTCTAAAATTTTACTTCTCTTTATTTTTATTGCAAATGTACTTATTGCTAAAGCCGATGAAGGCATGTGGCTGCCACAATTGTTGGGCAAGCTTAATGAAAGCCGCATGAAAAGCCTAGGCATGAAAATAAGTTCAGAAGATATTTACAGCATTAACAAAGGCAGTTTGAAAGATGCTATTGTGAGTTTTGGTGGGTTTTGTACAGGTGAAATTATTTCTACAAAAGGGTTGGTTCTTACGAACCATCATTGTGGTTTTGATGCAATTCAAAACCATAGCACGCTTGAAAAAAATTATATACGTGATGGTTTTTGGAGCAAAACGAATGCAGATGAAATACCGAATAAAGGATTGTTTGCCACTTTTATTGTACGTATAGATGATGTGAGTGTGGCAGCATTGGCGGGTGTTACAAGCAGCATGAGCGAAACAGAAAGGATGGCCGCTATTGATAAAAACTTACAAAAAATAAACAAAGATGCAAAGAAAGATGCCACGCAAAAAAGTTTTATTCGTGGCTTTTTTGAAGGTAACCAATATTATCTTTTTGTTACAGAAACCTACAACGATGTACGCTTAGTAGGTGCGCCACCGAGTGCCATAGGCAACTTTGGTAAGGATACTGATAATTGGGTGTGGCCAAGACATACAGGTGATTTTAGTATGTTTAGGATTTATGCAAGTAAGGATAATAAACCAGCAGATTATGCGGTGGACAATGTTCCATTTACCCCTAAAAAATCGTTGAATATTTCTATAGATGGTATTGCAGAAAATGATTTTACGATGGTGTTTGGTTTTCCTGGGCGTACAACAGAATATTTATACAGTGCGGCAGTAGAGCAAATAAGAACGTTGAATGACCCAGCAAAAATTGCGATAAGAGATAAGGCATTAAATATTATTGATGGCTTTATGCGCAAAGATGAAGGGATAAAAATACAATATGCAGCAAAATATGCAAGCATACAAAATGCATACAAAAAATGGCAGGGTGAAGTACTTGGGCTCACCAGAACAGATGGTGTGGGTAGAAAGAAAATGCAAGAATTAGAGTTTCAAAAAAGAGTAGATGCTAACCCTAACTTAAAAGAAAAGTATGGCAATTTGTTGCAAACTTTAGAGGCAGGCTATGCAGATATTAAATTATTGGGATTGGCAAGAGATTATTATCAAGAAATTGTTTCTAAAATTGAAATATTTACCATTGCCGCACAGCTAAATACGTTGGCCAATGCTTTTGAAAAAAATGGGCAAAAAGGTTTTGATGAAACCAAGCCAAAAGTAAAAGCAATGTTGGAAGATTTTATGAAAGAGTTTAACCCAAAGGTAGATGAGAATTTATTTGAAGGATTGATGGAAATGTATGTGAAAAATCAGTCTTTAAATGTGGTATCGCCAATGGCTAAAAAAATGTATGATGGCGGTATTGGAGCAGCAGCAGATAAAATTTATGGTGAAAATACTTTTACAGATTTATTGAAATTAAATGCCCTGATAGATGGTAAGCCTGAGGATTTGATTGTATTTATGAAAGCTAGTAATACAGTGGCGTTGCAAAAAGATTTGTTAAGCACTTATCAAACAGCAGTACAAAAAGATTTAACTGGCGTACAGAACCGCATTATACTTGCGCAACGTATTTACATGCAAGCACAGATGGATGTGTTTAAAGAAAAAACTTTTTTTCCTGATGCCAATAGTACACTTAGAGTTACGTTTGGTAAAGTGCAAGGCTACAAACCAAAAGATGGTGCTTATTACGATTTTAAAACAGACCTAGATGGTGTAATGGAAAAATACAAACCAGGAGATTATGAATTTGATGTGCCTGAAAAGTTGCGTACACTTCATAAAAGTAAAGATTACGGGCAGTATGGTGTAGCAGGAAAAATGCCTGTTTGTTTTATAGCTACAAACCACACTACTGGTGGAAATAGCGGCAGCCCTGCATTGGATGCTTATGGCAATTTAATTGGTTTAAACTTTGACCGTGTTTGGGAAGGAACGATGAGCGATATCAACTACGACCCTTCTATTTGTAGAAACATAATGGTGGATATTCGTTATGTACTTTTTATTGTAGATAAATTTGCTGGGGCAGATTGGTTAGTAAAAGAAATGAAACTGGTGCATCCAAAAAAGAAATAATAAGGTTTTAAGCAAAAAAATGGCTTTGACAAATAAGGCTTCGTGCAGGTGAGGAATTTGAAAAGTCTTTTGCCTGAATTGAAGCTCATTTAAAAAAAAATTACAAGATTACATCCTAATGCCGACCGATGCAGGTTAAGCTGGAACTGAAGCTGCCATGTTGCTAATGATTAAGATTATAACGTCCTTCCCCAATTTTGCAAAACCCATATGAGCGGATGCCCTATTTCTCAGTAGGCCTCTTGTTAGTTTTATGACGCAAATGTATATTTTGTATAGCAAATGTATATACGGGCTTGTTAATTGTTGTAAGATACTGTATATTCGCAAATAATTGATAAACAGATACTAATTAGTAAACTTTGTTAATTACTGATTTATAGTTTGTTAAATAAAAAACCTACTAATCAAATGTCTGAAGCAAAATTTTTACATTACGACTTAAAATTGATTGAACCATCTTTTGGTTCTGCATTAACCGACTTAGTAATAGATTTAGATTATTTGCGTAAGAAACCTTTGGGTGGTTCTACTCACCCTAAAGTATTTTTTCAATTGAAACATATTTTTCACACTTTGGAAAGCATTGGGTCTGCAAGAATTGAAGGTAACAACACGACTATTGCAGAGTATATTGAAACAAAGTTGTCTGAACCTGAAAACGTTCCATCAGGCATAAAGGAAATACAGAATATTGAAAAGGCGATGGAGTTTATTGAGGAGCATGTCAAAGATTATCCAATCAATCGGGCATTTGTAAGTGAAATGCATAATATGATTGTTGATGGTCTATTGCCTCCACCAAATGGAGAAGGCGACCATACTCCTGGAGATTATAGAAAAATAAATCTAAAAATAAATAAATCAACACACCAACCTCCTGAATGGGTAAGAGTAGAAGAATATATGTCAGAATTACTAGATTTTGTTAGTAAGGAAGATAGCCCAAAATACGATTTACTTAAAGCCGCAATTGCACATCATCGTTTTGTTTGGATTCATCCTTTTGGTAATGGAAATGGCAGAACAGTTCGTTTGTTTACTTATGCCATGCTTGTGAAAACTGGTTTTAACATTAATGTTGGTAGAATAATAAATCCAACAGCTGTTTTTTGCAGTAATAGAAACGATTATTATAATAACTTATCTCTTGCCGATACAGGCACTGATAATGGTGTTTTGGATTGGTCTGAATATGTATTAAAAGGGTTGAAAGAGGAAATTGAAAAAATTGATAAATTAAGTGATTACGAATTTTTAAGAAAAGAAATACTGCTTCCTACAATTAGCCACTCTTTAGAAAGAAAATACATTACAAATGTAGAAGCCAAAATTTTAAAAAGAGTTGTAGATAAACAAGTGGTACAAGCTTCTGATGTCAAAGAGTTTTTTGTAGGTAAAGTTGATGCAGAAGTGTCAAGACAAATACGGAAACTAATTGATAAAAAAATGCTTATCCCTGAAAAAGAGGGTGCAAGAAAGTATGTAATTCGATTTGATAACAACTATCTTTTAAGAGGAGTTATCAAATCTCTCGGTGAAAAAGGATTTCTACCTGTTCGTGACGAAGTATGATAATTGTGATTTCACAAAGGGTTTTCGCTAACATTAGGTTTTGTGCAAGTGTGGCATGACAATGTAACAATGGGCAGCGGTTCTTTACTCGGCTTCATTTTCGGCTTGACGTTCCCTGATGTTCTTCGGTAAATTACTTGTAGTTTTCTTTTTTATCAAGCAGCAGTTTTAAGCTTAACGCTTTTCAAATCCCCCAACATCACAAAGCCCTATTCTATAGCTGTTATTTCATTTCACCAACTCTAATTGTTACGCTTAATAGTTTATATCCATTGTCAGTTCTCAAGAATTCAAAGTGGTCTTGTAAAATTCCTTTTTTGTCTTGATAGCTAATTACAATATTTTTAATTGGATAAATCCAATCTTTTGATTCTCCGCAATTATTATAAAAGTCTTTATATTCTTCGGATTCATAAATGTAGTGATTCAGTCCCTCGTCAAAAATGTTGTAACTGCAATCTTTAGAATCGAGTTTTAATAGTTTTCTTTTTATAATCTCAAAATTCTTATTAAGAAAGGTTTCTTTATTTTCGCTTGTCCATCCATTCGGTTCTTTCCAAAAAGTAATATTTTTATATGAACATTGAAGTAAATTTTTCTTTGTAAAATTATTTAATAAAGATGTTTTTAACCAACTAAGAAATTCTTTGTCAAAGTCTAGGAAAGAATAAAAGTTTCCATTTATTCCTTTAAAATTTTTTCTTATTGTGTCTTTCGATTGTGAAGATGAAATAAGCACTGAAAAAAAATTAAGGTTCTCGGCATATTCGAAATTGTCAATTAAAATATTATTATTTGTGTCGATTAGCATTTGTTTTCCGCCTTTCCAACTGAAATTTTCACCCCAACGTTTTTTTTCTGCACCTTTAAGTGCTATAACCATTCCATTTTTCACTTTCGTTAAATCGTTATAGTCTGCTGGGATTGTTATATCCCCATTTTTATTAAACATTCCAACTTTATCAGTTTTAGGGACTCGAAAGCGAATAAATCCTTCACTTTCGCAGTCTGTTCCATTATCAAACATATGTAAACTGTCTATACCTACAATTCGCCCTGATTTGGTTAAATAGTATGAGTTCCAATTTTCATTAATTTCTTCAGTTACAGCCATTATATTTTCAAACTTTGCTGCACTTGTGAAACCTTTAAATTTAGGTTCGATTCTAACAATACCATTTTTATCTTTAAACCCTATTAATGTTGTGTCTTTGTTCCAAAATGCATTCCAGGTATCTTGACTTTGTGCACCAATTTTGAAGTTTGTAAAGATTAAAATAGATATTAATATAAAAATTTTCATTAAAGATTGTAGTATTACACTATAATAAAAGCTATTAATTGTATTATCTTAAAGGCATTTTCTTTACCAATAATTCTATCTATAGCCTTTACCCATGCTAGCTGCAAAAATCCCAATAATTAAAGCAAGCATAAAAAACACCAATAAAATAATTACTAATATTCCTATTATTTTAAAATAAGATTTAAGATTTCTGATACCAACATTAAAATAGCTTTGTTCAGAACCAGCAATACCAATTTTTATATACTTTGCTGCATTAAAAAGGGTAATGTTTAATAAAAATGTAATACCAATTATAATAAACTGCCCAATAACATCTACTGCACCTGGCGAACTACGATACCCACCAGTAGCCTTAGTAAATTGTAATACTAACTGCAATACAGTAAGGCCGAGGCTTACAAAACTTACTATAGCAGCAATATTTATCCATTGTGCCAATGTAGCTAAATGCCCTTTAGATGTTTCAGAAATTGTAGATGTTTCATCTAACAAATCATTTTTTTGTATTAAGTCCATTACGATATTTTAAAATTTTATCAAATTAATTATTGTACCAAGCAAAGTAAGTATGCCAAAAATAGTAGTGATTATAAAAAATATTTTTAACGAGCTAAACGCTTCATTTACATTTTCTACATTTTCAATAGCAATACCTATTTTTATTTTGGTAGAAAAACGAAACATAAAATAATATGTAAGCGTAATCAAAATAAAAACTACTGCTATAATTCCTACAACTACCCCGCCTCCAATACTAGTCATCATATCAAGTTTTTCATCTAGTTGCCTTAAACTCCTAAGTGTATTAAAAAGAGTAGATGCTCCAAATATGCTAGATAAAAGCATAACAGCAGAAAAACAAAAAATCACAATCGAAATGAATTTTGTCCATTTTGCAGTCTCCATCAGTTCTTGTTTTACTTCGTCATCTATCTGCAAGCCAAGGCTAGAAAGGCTATCTTGTTTGTAATTATCCATAAAAAATAAAGTTTATTTGTGCCAATATTAAAATAAAAAGTTCATTAAAAAAATTTCAAAGTATAAAAAGCCAAAGCCTACCTACAGTTAATTAAAGGAATTTAGTACGCCCTTGCAAACAAAACCCTCTCCCTACTTGGCTTTCCGCTAAGTATACACACCCCAGCTTCTTGCTTATTATTTACAGGTATACAACGAATAGTAGCTTTTGTAAGCTCTTTTATCTTTTCTTCTGTTTCACCAGTACCATCCCAGTGTGCAGCTACAAAGCCGCCTTTGTTATCTAATAATTCTATAAACGCTTCCCAAGTATTGGCATCTGTAATATGCTCATTTCTATAAGCCAATGCACGGTCAAAAATATTTTGTTGTATTTCGTCTAATAAATTTTTCAGATACTCAACAATACCATCAAGCGAAATAGTTTGTTTTTCTTTCGTATCTCTCCTTGCTACTTCCACCACATTATTTTCTAAGTCTCGCATGCCAAGCGCTACTCGTATAGGTACACCTTTCAATTCGTACTCTGCAAATTTCCAACCTGGTCTTGCATTATCACTGTCATCATATTTTACTCTTACACCTAGTGTCTTCAACGAAGTCATCATTGCATGTGCTTTTTCGTCAATCACAGGTTTGCTTTCATCACCTTTATATATTGGCACAATTACAATTTGCAATGGAGCAATTTTTGGTGGCATTACCAACCCCTGGTCATCGCTATGTGCCATTATAAGTGCACCAATTAATCTTGTACTTACACCCCAGCTTGTAGCCCAAACGTAGGCTAATTTATTATTTTTATCGCTAAATTTTACATCAAAAGCCTTTGCAAAATTTTGCCCAAGAAAATGGGATGTACCAGCCTGTAATGCTTTACCATCCTGCATTAACGCCTCTATGCAATATGTATCTTCTGCACCAGCAAAACGTTCGTTTGCACTTTTTACACCTATTACTACTGGCACTGCCATATATTCTTCCACAAATTTTGCATACACATTTACCATCTTCACCGTTTCTTCAATAGCCTCCTCTTTTGTGGCATGCGCCGTATGCCCCTCTTGCCACAAAAATTCTGATGTGCGAAGAAACAAACGAGTCCTCATTTCCCAACGAACCACATTAGCCCATTGGTTTATTAGTATCGGCAAATCTCTATATGATTGTATCCACCCTTTGTACGTATTCCAAATAATAGCTTCGCTTGTAGGCCTTACCACTAGCTCTTCTTCAAGTTTAGCATCAGGGTCTACTATCAATTTTCCTTTGTTGCTAGGGTCGGCCTTCAATCTATAATGTGTTACAATTGCACACTCTTTTGCAAAACCCTCTGCATTGGCTTCTTCCGCTTCAAACAAACTCTTTGGTACAAATAATGGAAAGTATGCATTTACATGCCCTGTTTCTTTAAACATTTTGTCTAATTGGTCACGCATGTTTTCCCAAAGCGCATACCCGTAGGGCTTTATCACCATACACCCACGTACAGCAGAGTGGTCTGCCAGTTGGCTTTTTACCACCAGTTCATTGTACCATTCCGAATAATTATCGGCCCTTTTTGTAAGTTCTTTGCTCATTGTAGTATTGAGTATTTCGTATTGAGTATTTGGTATTGAAACGTAAAATTGTTAAATGCAAAAGATTAATGCTTGTTATCTATTGTCTTCTGTATCATATCTATTATCTTATATCTATATTTTTTTTAGCCAAGCAAAGCAGCAGCAATATTGAGCTGCGGTGGCGTCGCACATTGCATCTTCAGCTATCTATTTAGCTTTTATTGTGCTACGTGGCATGCAGCGAAGATAACACTTGATGGGAAAATTAAA
The DNA here is from genome assembly GCA_043765095.1 of Ferruginibacter sp. GTDB lineage: Bacteria > Bacteroidota > Bacteroidia > Chitinophagales > Chitinophagaceae > Ferruginibacter. Next base: position 556 of record JAYUJS010000179.1, on the reverse strand, counting down.
AAAGTAAAAATGCATGAAGTCTTTAATGAGTATCGACTTCACAAATTGATTCAGTCTTAGTAAGTGGAATTGATTTTAAAAGTCTACACTAAGACTGGCTTATTCTTGCACTTTATATAGCCTAATACCATTTGTAAAATTAGTTTAGCCCAATTTTCGAATAATAACAGATGTCAGTTTGAGCTTTTCGAAAGCTGGTTTCTTTAAGAGCATTGGGTTCGACAAGCTCGCTTTGACAAAACTTTATATAGGACATATTTATCATCTATAAAGAGTGTAAATCAATATTTGCAAAAAATCAGTACCCTACAAATTGCTAAAACTACGTATTTTTGCATAGCAGTTAAAATTGTAAGAAATCTGAAATCAAAAAAATCAGTTATCTAAATCTTTGGGGCCGTTTTGGTTTTGACAGCATAGATCTTTGTAGGTGTAAGCATGTAGTGCGTTGCGTTATTAGCACTTAAATCTGAAAACGAAAAACTCAAATGGCAATACTTCGTATGCCATGGCTGCTTAGTCGATAGACTAGTAACCATTAGGGCCGCCGAGCAGG
>JAYUJS010000178.1:0-1234 GCA_043765095.1 Ferruginibacter sp. | reverse complement strand
GAATTGCAAAAAAGTATAACGCTTTATTGCCAGCTAAAAAAGATTTGTCCTGAGCTTGATAGCATAAACATTGGTGGTGGTTTTCCTATAAAGCATAGCCTTGGTTTTGATTATGACTACCAATTTATGATAAATGAAATAGTAGGAAATATAAAAACAGCTTGTAAAAAAGCTAAAGTGCAAATGCCAAATATTTATACAGAGTTTGGCAGTTTTACAGTAGGGGAGAGTATGGCGCACATATATAGTGTGATAGGTGAAAAAGTGCAAAACGATAGAGAAACTTGGTACATGATAGATTCATCTTTCATTACAACTTTACCAGATACTTGGGGCATTGGTGAAAAGTTTTTAATGCTGCCTATTAACAAATGGAAAAACGAATACCAACGTGTAGTGCTTGGTGGCATTACATGCGATGGGCACGACTACTACGACTCCGAAGAACATATAAACGAAGTGTTTTTGCCAAAAGTAAAAACTACTGATGAAAATAATTTAGAAAGCAATAAAGAACCATTGTATGTTGGTTTCTTTCACACAGGTGCTTACCAAGACCAAATAAGTGGCTATGGAGGCATAAAACATTGCCTAATACCTTCTCCAAAGCATATTATTATTGAAAGAGATAAAAATGGAAAACTTATTGAATGGGTATACGCTAAGGAGCAAACATCGCAAAGTATGTTGAAAATATTGGGGTATTCTTAAATTTGTTTATTTTTTAACTTTTATAAATAAATTTTATTAATATATACGATTTTGTGTTAATAACTATTCAATTTTAGTGATTACCAAATGCTACTATATTTTGATTATCCAAAATATGAATAGATAGCCTTTTTCAAAAATCAATTACAAAAAGATAATCTTGAAATTAACACATGTTTAAGATAAAATTAAACGGATGTGGGATATAATTTTAAATATTTTTCCACCTTAGGTCTTACAACGAATTGGCAGTATGAGGCATTACTATTTTGGTTGTAATAATTTTGGTGATAGTCCTCAGCTTTATAAAAAATAGTTACAGGTTCAATAATTGTAACTATTGGTTTACTAAAAGAACCACTTTCGTTTAATTGCTTTTTAAAATTCTCTGCAATCACCCTTTGTTCCTCTGAGTTATAAAAAATGATACTCCTATATTGTGTTCCTCTATCATTGCCTTGCTGGTTAGGTGTAGTAGGGTCATGGGTTTCCCAAAATATTTTAAGCAATGCTTCGTAATTTA
>JAYUJS010000177.1:0-1236 GCA_043765095.1 Ferruginibacter sp. | reverse complement strand
TTTCATGTTTGTTTTCTTTTTACTCAATAAAAAATGAAAATAGTGTAATGGAGCAAAGGCTATAAATAATTGTAGATATTATTTTTGTAATTGCAGTTAATGGGGTTTTGTTAGTTGTGTTGTTTATTTTTTCAATTTTATGAAATAATTGTATAAAATGTATAGTTTATGATAAATCAAATTCTCCCATACCTAATCATTGCAGCAAAATCAATTGCCATTTATTTTTTCATAATTCTTGCAATAAGAATTTTTGGTAAAAAAGAATTGGCACAACTTTCTGTTATTGATTTGGTTTTTATTTTACTCATTAGTAATAGTGTACAAAATGCAATGGTTGGTAGTGATACATCTTTGCAAGGCGGCATAGCTGCTGCTCTTGGACTGTTTATTTGTAATTATATTTTCAAATTTTTTATACGAAAATCTGATAGGTTGAGCAAAATAATACAAGGCGATAAAATATTATTAATACATGATGGAGAAATTGAACAAAAAGGTATGGATGTTGCAATGATGTCTTTTGATGAATTGGATAGAGCCGTGAGAGAACATGGTGTTACGAGTATTGATAAAGTAGATTTAGCCATTTTAGAAGTAGATGGAAACATTAGTATCCTGTCAAATGATTTTACACACAAAACAGTAAAGGTTAAGAAGAAAGTGCAATTATCTCACAACCCATAATAAAATAATGCTTTTACATTATTTCTTAAAGAAACGAACGCAGTATTGTTGTAATTGTTATTGCGTTATAAAAAATTACTTTTATACAAAAAATTGCAATAGTACACTTACCTTAAAACGCTTTGGCTACCGCACTATGCGCCTCACAAGTGAAGGCTATTTATGGCGAACCAACCATTAGACCAGAAGCATTAAAAATATTACGTAAAGCCATTACCGATGGTATTCAAATTTTAGACACTGCCGATTAGTATGGCGAAGATGTAACCAATCGTTTAATTGCTGAAGCTTTGTATCCTTATCTTAAAGACTTAGTGATGTGCACCAAAGTGGGCGGCGCAAGAAAATCCGATAAAAGCTGGATAGTGTATAATACGCCAGAAAATCTAAGAACAAGTATAGAAAATAATTTACACACTTTACAAATATACCAAATACAATTGGTTCATTTTAGGGCAATACATGTTAATTATAAGCAATTACAAGCATCAATAAAAACTATGTTTGCCTTGCAGCAAAAAGGAAAAATTTTACACGTAAGCGTGTGCG
>JAYUJS010000176.1:0-1238 GCA_043765095.1 Ferruginibacter sp. | reverse complement strand
AATAGCTTTTGCAGCAGTAGAAGGTATATTTTTCTCTGGTTCTTTCTGTTCCATTTTTTGGTTGAAGAAAAGAGGATTAATGCCAGGACTTGCTTTTGCAAATGAATTAATAAGTAGAGATGAGGGATTGCATTGCGACTTTGCTTGTATGTTATACACGCAGCATTTAGAAAACCCATTGCCAAAAGAAACCGTAACACAAATTATAAGAGACGCTGTAGAAATAGAAAAAGAATTTGTAACGAGTGCACTTCCTGTAGGCTTAATAGGTATGAACTCAAAATTAATGTGTGATTATATTGAGTTTGTAGCTGACCGTTTATTGGTAGCATTGGGTTGCAGCAAAATTTACAATGCCATTAATCCATTCGATTTTATGGAATTGATTTCTTTGCAAGGCAAAACAAATTTCTTTGAAAAGCGTGTAGGTGAATATCAAAAGTCTGGCGTAAAGGAAAATGCAAGCAAGGCGTTTAGTATGGATGAGGATTTTTAAGGAAAGTATTGAGATGTAAGTATTGAGTATTGAGATATTAGTATTGAGTATTTAGATAACTAAGGTTAAAGGATATTAAATAAAGTATTGAGATATTAGTATTGAGTATTGAGATAACTAAGGTTAAAGGATATTAAATAAAGTATTGAGATTTTAATATTGAGTATTAAGATAACTAAGGTTAAAGGATATTAAATAAAGTATTGAGATATTAGTATTGAGTATTTAGATAACTAAGATTGAAGAATATTAAAAGAATTTAACTTTAAAATATTCAAACAAATGCATAAATACAAAGATTTAAAAGTTTGGCAGAAAGCTGTAGAACTAACAAAATTGGTTTATGAAATCACTACCACTTTTCCAACAGAAGAAAAATTTGGATTAACAAATCAGATAAGAAGAGCAAGTGTTTCAATACCATCAAACATTGCGGAAGGAGCAGGTAGAAATAGCGGTAAAGAGTTTATACAATTTATAGCAATAGCCACCGGATCTTGTTATGAAGTAGAAACACAATTAATTATAGCCATAGAATTAAAATATACAAAAGGGGCAGAAGAAGTTTTCAAATTGATTGAAGAAATTCAAAAAATGCTTTTTACATTTTCTAATAAATTAAAAGAACAACAATTATAGGGTACTATCCCAATACTCAATACTAACTACTCAATACTTAAGATATGCAGGTAATAAAAAGAAGCGGTAAAAAAGAATCAGTACATTTTGATAAAGTAACCTC
>JAYUJS010000175.1:0-3435 GCA_043765095.1 Ferruginibacter sp. | reverse complement strand
TTCTTTGTACAATTGTTTCCCACTCTTAGGATAGTATTGGTAATGTTACTAATTTTTATTTTAAGATAAAAAGTCATCATAAATTTTCATTGGAAACAATCTGTATCTTATTTTTCTTAAAAATTTTACTAGCCAGATGCGGTTATTAAAAAACTCTTTTTACAATCTGCAAATAAAAGAAAATGCAAAACACAATTTTTTAAATTTATAAATTATTAGGTTAGCTTGTGCCAATTTTGAATAAGATTGTAAAATCTAGTTTCTTTATTTAAGACCGCCTTCTATAAGCTACAAAACTTGCTTTGCTTTTAACTCTAAATATTTATTAATGGCATTTACAGTAAGATTTTCCGGAGATGTTAAAACAGACAGAATACCATAGTGCAGCAATTCTTTTACGACCATTCGTTTTTCGTAGGCAAGTTTATCAGCAATTGTTTTTACATAAACATCTTCTATATTGTTTGCAATAGCAGTACTTAGTTTGGTGAGCTCGGTGTTTTCGAAAAATACAACCAATAATAGATGGTGCTTGGCTATGCTGCGTAGGTAGTTAACTTGGCGTTTGAGCCCATTAAGGCTTTCAAAATTGGTAAAGAGTATAAGCAGGCTGCGCTGTTTAAGTTTGTTGCGCACCTGCATATAAAGCATTTCATAATCGCTTTCCATAAAGTTGGTGCTTTTTTTGTATAGCACTTGCATTATATTTTCTCGTTGTATGGGTTTTCTATCTGCGGCTATAATGCTTCCAATTTTATCAGAAAAACTAATTAGCCCAATTTTATCTTGCTTTTGCAAACAAATATTACTAAGTGCAAGTGTGGCATTTATGGCATAGTCAAGCAAACTAAGTCCATTAAAAGGCATTTTCATAAGCCTGCCTTTGTCTATAATGCAATACACTTGTTGGCTTTTTTCGTCGGTATAATTATTCACCATTAGGTTGCCATTGCGTGCTGTAGCTTTCCAGTTTATGGTTCGTATATCATCGCCACTTACATAGTTTTTTATTTGTTCAAACTCCATGCTTTGCCCAATTTTGCGCATGCGTTTGCTGCCTTGCTCTGTAGTAGTTGTGGTTGCTATAAGGCTATATTTTCCCAGTTGAGAAAAAGATGGATACACACTTACAATTTCATTTGCTTCTGCATTCTGCCTGCGCTGTACAAGCCCAAGCTGCGATTGAAAATAAATTATAATATCGCCAAAACTATAATTGCCACGCTGTATTGGGGTGATATTATATTTTAATATGCTGGTTTCTTTTGCACCCAATGTTTTGCGTAAATCCATACTGCGCTCTTGAAGTTGGTTGGGTAGTTCGTCTATTATATGCAAGTCTATTACAAAAGGCATTTTGTTTGTAATGCTTATCTGCACAGGGTTTGGCTCGCCATTGCTTAGTCGGTCACTTATCTTACGGGTGGCAGTAGGTGGTTTAAAAAATACAAATAAAAACAAATAATCTGCAATAAATAACAAACATGCTATTGCAAATATAATGTTTACTATGCCTAATAGGGGAGGGTAAAAAAATGAAATTATGTATAGAAGCACGCATATACCCATAGCAATGTAAAACCGTATGGTTACAAAAAATTGGATGATGTATTTTTTATAATTACTCATTTTTTTTGATTTACCTTAAGTAGCAAAATTTTTATTGCCACAGAAATCACAGAAACATAGTTTTTATTTTGCTGCACCAAAGGCAGAAAACTTCGCAAAAATTTTATAGCTACAGATTCACAGTTTTATTTTGCTACGCTTTGCAGATTTTGATTGCCTAAAACCTGCCTGCTGGCAAAGGCAGTGTCGGAGAGTCATTTTTATTATTAATTATAGGTTATAATAATTTAATTAAATTCTTATCAAAAATGCTTAACATTTGGTAAGCATAAAACTTTTTAATAAATAATTAAGCCAATAAACAAATTAACTACCCTACCCCTACATAAAAAACCTTTAACTTTAAACCTCTAACATTCAACTTCCCACTACCTCGGTACTTCAATACTTTTCAAAATATTTTGTATCAACTCATCTGCTGTTATGCCTTCCATTTCTTTTTCGGGTGTAAGCATTATACGGTGGCGTAGTACATGCGGTGCCATTTCTTGCACATCTTCTGGTATTATAAAATCTCTGCCTTTTAGCGCTGCGGTGGCTTTGGCAGATTTTAATAATGCAAGCGAAGCACGGGTAGATGCCCCTAAGTACAGCGATGCGTGGTTGCGGGTTTCGTGTACTAAAGCGGCAATGTAGCCAATGAGTTTTTCATCTACTTTTATTTGTTGTACTATTTCTCTATATTTTGCTATTTCTTCTGCATTTAATAATTTATTTACATGCTCCAGCAATTGTGCTTGTGTTTTGCCTTGTTGCTGAGTAAGTATTTGTATTTCTTCTTTAAGGGTTGGGTAGCCTATTTCTATTTTAAATAAAAATCGGTCAAGCTGCGCTTCTGGCAAGCGGTACGTGCCTTCTTGCTCTACTGGGTTTTGTGTGGCTAGTACAATAAATGGATATTGCATTTTATGCGTTACCCCATCGGCTGTTACTTGGCGTTCTTCCATTACTTCAAAAAGTGCAGATTGTGTTTTGGCAGGTGCACGGTTTATTTCATCAATTAATACAATATTGCTAAAAATAGGCCCTGCTTTAAAATAAAATGTTCCCTCTTTTGGATTAAATACAGACGTGCCGAGTACATCGCCAGGCATAAGGTCTGGCGTAAATTGTAGCCGTGAAAAATTAACATCTATAATTTTTGCAAGTAATTTTGAAGCAAGTGTTTTAGCAACTCCAGGTACTCCTTCAAGCAATAAATGACCATCACAAAAAAGTCCAATAAGTAATAAGTCTACCACTTGCTCTTGCCCTACAATTACCTTTCCTATTTCGTTTCGTAAGGTTTGTAGTTTTTGGTTTAGCTCAGTTACGGGTGAGCTTTCTGTAAAAAAGTTTTCTTGTAGTAAAGGTGCTTGTTGCACATTTTCTATTGATTGGGTTTCTTGTAATATATTTTCTTCCATTATGATTTATTTTTATTTTTATTTTTTGGTGCACAAAAATGTTGATTACCACAGGTTCAAAGTTTTTTTCTTTGCTTCGCAAAATGTTTTTTGCCGAAAACTTACCTGCCAGCTAAGGCAGGGGTTGTAATGCGTTTTTATTAACTATTATAATTTTAAAAAATTGTAAGGGGAGGTTAAAAATACTTCACATTTTAATTGCTCACTACAATACAATATTTATTTAATTATTTAAACAATAAACAAATTAACTTTCAAAAATATTGAACCTTAAACTTTCAACTTTCATCAACTTTCATCTTTAAACCTTTCCACCAGCCCATTTAGCTGAAGCAACTGCTCATCGCTTACTTTTAAGGATGTATTTATATTTATAATTATATTACTTAATTCTTTAGTT
>JAYUJS010000174.1:0-9683 GCA_043765095.1 Ferruginibacter sp. | reverse complement strand
ATTTAAAAATTGATTATTGAGCATTTGCTTTTTTACCCTTTACCGAAGAACCATTTGCCTATCTGCATCTAACTTTATCAAAATAAAAATTAAAATTGTAAAAGTAATAAGAGATGAACCACCATAGCTCATGAGTGGTAGTGTAATGCCAATAACGGGAGCAAGCCCAATAGTTACACATACATTTACCACTACATGAAAAAATATAATAGCAGCAACACAATAAGCATATACTCTGCTAAAAGTGCTTCGCTGCCGCTCAGCTATAAATACAATACGCAGTAATAATGCCAAGTATAGAAGCATTAAAAAAGTAGTGCCTATGAAACCAAAGTTTTCACCTACGGATGTAAATATAAAATCTGTATGCTGCTCTGGTACAAAATCTCCTTGTGTTTGTGTGCCTTTTAAAAAACCTTTGCCCATAAAACCTCCCGAGCCAATGGCTATTTTAGATTGCTTTACATTGTAATCTTGTCCTTCACTTTTTTTCTTCTTTTCTTTTTCTTGAGCCTCTGTAAGTGCAACAGTATTTTTAGAAAGAAAAGGATTTTCTCTACCTACCATACTAAAAATTCTATCTGCTTGATAGCCTTTTAAAACTTTTGTAAAAACAAATGGTACTACTAACCACACAAATGCACAACAAAAAAGCCATGATGCAATAATAATGCCTAGCAAATTTCTATTTCGTTTAAATTGCCTTTTGCTAAACCAAATAAGTAAGCCTGCCATTGCTGTAAAACCTATAAGTAATGTAGTTGTTGGAAGTAATAAAGATGCTATTAATAAAGTAGCCATAGAAAACCCAGCTATTAAATACCCGGGCGGTAACCCTTCTCTATACATTGGTATTAAAAAAGAAAAATACACTAAAGCCAATCCTGTTTCGCCTTGTGCAATAGAAAGCAATGCTGGTGTAAAAGCAATAACTGCAGCAATGGCTTGAGAGCGAGGTTTGCTAAAATCAGTTTCTTGCAGCGATAAAAATTTTGCTAAAGCAAGTGCAGCAAAAATTTTACAAAGTTCTACTGGTTGCAGGTTCATAAAACCTAGTGGTATCCAGCTTTTAGAGCCTTTTATTTCTTTGCCCACTACAAAGGTGGCTAGTATTAGTATTATGCCAATTAAGTAGCTAAGGTTTGCAGATGCTGTAAACAATTTACTATCTACCAATAAAATAAAAGTACCAATAATGCAACATGCGCCAAAAAAGAAAAATTGTTTGCTATAATTTTTTTTAAATCCAATAAGCGTTTGCATAAAAAAATCTGTACTCTTGTACTCTACAGAATAAATGCAAATAAGCCCAATAATAATGATAATAGCATAAAGCCCTATTAATACTTTATCATTACCTTTTACTATAGTTAAATTTCTTTCGTACATTATTTAAGGTTGTTCATCTTTTTGTAAAATAGTATCAGTTACAGTTTTCTTTTTTTCATCAGGTAAAATTGCCACAGGTTTATCAATATTTTTTTGCTCGCTCTCTTTTTTCTTTTTTTCTTTTTCTTGCTTCTCTTTTATCAATTTTGTAATAGCATCTTCCTCTTCAGTATCTCCTTCTTCTAAACCAGTTGTATCTTTTATAATTTTTATAAAGCCTTTCGCAATAAGGTATGCAGAGTCTCCTGCATGTCTAACTGAGTCTTGCCTACGTAGTTCCACAGCTATACGTGCTGGAATTAAATTTGTTTTTTGCATCTTTTCTATCAACGCCAATCTAGACTTATCTGTAATAGAATCTTTTAAATATTTTTCTATCATTAAACTTACAATTGGTGCAGCAAACCATGCACCTTGCCCAGAGTTTTCTACTACACACATGATGGCAATTTTTGGATTTTCTCTTGGGGCAAAAGCACAAAAGAAAGAGTGGTTTTTTTGTTTTACACCACGAATATAATTTTCTACCGTACCCGTTTTACCACACATTGTAATACCTTTTATTTTTGCTCGCTGCCCTGTACCCCTTTCTACCACTCCTTCCATACCATCATGCACCACATCAAAAATACTATCAGGAATATCTATAGGGTGTTTCTTTTCTTTGTATTGTTTTAGTACATCATATTTATCGCCACCATCTATAGAGTCTACTACATGTGGGGTAATGTACCAACCTTTATTGGCAATATAAGCCATCTCGTTTGCCACCTGCAATGGTGTTGTTAATACCTCGCCTTGCCCAATACTTACAGAGCGAAAGCTGCAGTAATTCCATTTCCCTTTTCCATACACTTTATTAAAATCATTTGGTGTGGGTATATTTCCTCTTTTTTCTGTTGGTACATCTACACCTAGCTTGCGACCAAGCCCAAATGCATACATATACTTATCCCAATTTGCAAGGCTACTATCAATGTTTAATGTACTGTCTGCATTAGCGTATTTAGGATTATTAATTACTCTTTGCATTACAGTAGCAAAATAAGTATTGTCCGATACCGTTATAGCACCCCTTAAGTTAAATGTACCATAGTCTAAACACTTCATAGGCTTGCCACTTCCACAACCATAAAAAGCACCCCTACAGCCAACGGAAAAATCGGGTGTAATTACCCCTTCATGCAGCCCTACTAAAGCTTGTAAAGTTTTAAATGTAGAGCCTGGTGAGTAAGTTGCATTCACAGTTCTATTTAATAAAGGTAAAGCCGGGTTTAATAATAATTCTGATAAATGTTTTTTTCTATTTGTTCCAGTTAAAAATTTTGGTTGATAAGTTGGCGCACTTACCATGGCTAAAATACCCCCAGTTCTAGGGTCAATTGCTACAACAGAACCAAGTTTATTTTCCATTAATTTTTCTCCAAGTTCTTGTAGTTTTATATCAAGGGAGGTATGTAAGTTTTGACCAGCTACAGGCATAGTATCATGCTTTCCATTTTCTAATTTTTCTGTTAGCCTATTTTTATTATCTCTCTTCCAATATTCTATACCACGCTGCCCCATCAATACCTTTTCATAGCTTCTTTCTATTCCCGTTTTACCAGCATAATCTCCAGAGTTATATCCCTCGTCTTTATGTTTTCTTAAAAAATTGGTATCTACTTCTGATGTATAGCCAAGTACATTTGCGGCGGCATCAAAAGGGTAAGTACGCATACTACGCTCTTGCATAAAAAAAGCTGGCTCAAATAAATACATACTCTCGTTAAGCATTGCTATTCTATCTTCTGTTAATAATCCTTCAAATACAGAAGTTCTTGTTCTGCCATTTTTAAAAATAAGGTCGCTCACTTTTTTATTAAACTGTGCAGTATCTATACCCATTACTTTGCAAATGGCATTCGTATCTATCCCTTTTAGTTTATTGGGCGTTAGCATTAAATCGTATGAAGTAGTATTTTCTAAAATGGCTTTGTTGGTTCTATCAAATACAATTCCTCTTTCGGGGTATATTACTTTTCTAAATGTGCCTTGTGCCAATGCAGCTTCGCCTAACCCGCTAGAAAATAATTGTAAATGTGCTAACTGTGCAATGATTATAAAAAACATTGCAATAAAAACAAGCATTACTACATTTTTTCTACTTTGGTTAAAGACAGGCATTGGGGTTGGTGATTTGTTATTGGTTGATTATCTAAATATTGATTACTTATATGTAAATTATAATAAGTGAAAAAAAATTTTAAACAACTTATAATAGAAAAATCGAAAATCGAAAATCATAAATCGAAAATTTCTCACACGGTGTTTGTTTTAAACTTTTGTTTTCTTACAAAAATTAATTCTGTTATAATTATTAATACAATACTTATAACAGTAGACAAAATAGTTTTTGCTAAAAAATACCAAACGTTTCCAAACTGCCAAGCTTCTAATAAAAAAAGCCAAGCATTGTGAAATAAACATAATACAGTAGTAAAAATAGAATAAGGAATTACACCACCCATACTTTTTATAGATGATTCTTCAAAGTTAGTATCTGCACCTTCTTGCGGGATAAAAAGAGCTACTAAAAATGGTCTTATGTAGGCTATTAGCACACATGCGGCTGCGTGAAAACCAGGGTTATGCTGAAAACTATCAAGCACAAATCCATAAATATAAGCTATAGCCATTAGCCAAGCTCTTTTCATTTTAAATGGCAACCATAGTATAAATAAAAAATATAAATTTGGAGTTACCATTTGGTGCAAGTATATTTTATCTAATACAAATACTTGTACTAGCATAAATAATATGCCCCTTAAAATATTTTTTACTAAAATACTCATTTAGTTACTAGTTGTTGCTGCTTTTACTAAAATTTTCTTTACTGCTATATCATCAATATTTTGAATGGCATATACATATTCAATATTGTAAAAATCTGCAGCGGTTTTAAAAGTTATCCTAAAATTATTTTTCCCTGTCTCTGATTTTACTTCAATTACTTTTCCAAACATAATGCCTTTGGGAAATGTCGTTGTTAAACCACTAGTAATAATTGAATCTCCTTTAACAACTTTAGCGCTTCCAGCTACATTGCTTAATGTAATAATGTTTGGTTGTTTCCCATCCCAACTAAGTGTACCGGTTTCTCCACCTTTAAATAATTTACCACTAAGGTGGCTATCTTTATGCAGCAAACTCATTACTACAGCATAATCCCCATCTGTTTCTGTAACTATTCCCACCACATCATTATTTATTCCCACCACACCCATTCCTCTTACAAAGTTTTTTACATTAGGCCCATACACTACTATAAAATTACTTTGGCTCGTGGTACTGTTTGATATAATTTTTGCACTTAAATAGTTGAACTTTCTATAGCGCATAAGTGTATCCACTTTTACGGAATCTATTATTATTTTATTTGCAGAGTCTGGTAAATTATAATTGCTACGAAGTTTATTATACAGCACTTCATTTGCTTTTACAAGAGAGTCATTGGTACGGGAAAGTTGAAAATAATATTCTACCTTATTGTATTGTTTGTTAATACCGCCAGTAAAATTGTTCATTGTGCTACCAAAGGCAGCTTTGTGGTATTTATTGTAGCTTACAATATAATAAATACTAAGCCCCTGCAAAAACAGGAAAAAAAGAAGCGTAGAGTAACGCCTTATAAAAAGAAAAATATTACGCACTTAAAATGTAATTGGTAGTTTGGAATTAGGATAGGATAATCAAATTTTTAACTCCCATAATCACTCCGATATCTTCCCTCTTTTGGGAGAGGCAAGGGGAGGCATTTAACGCATCACAAAAGGGTATCTATCATAATTTTTTAGAGCAATACCTGTACCTCTTACTACGCTTTTTAATGGGTCATCTGCCACATGTACTGGTAATTTTATTTTTGCTGCTATTCTTTTATCAAGCCCTCTAAGCAAAGCACCACCACCAGTAAGATATAAGCCACGGCGATAAATATCGGAAGCTAGTTCAGGTGGAGTTGTTTCTAACGCTTTTAAAATTGCTTCTTCTATTTTAAATACACTTTTATCTAAAGCTTCTGCCACTTCTTGATAGCTTACCATTACTTGCTTAGGAATACCCGTTACTAAATCCCTTCCATTTACAGGGATATCATCAGGTGGATTATCTAAATCTTTCATAGCCGCACCTACTTGTATTTTTATTTGCTCAGCAGTACGCTCACCAATTAGCAATGAATGGTAACGGCGAAGTGCTTCCATAATATCGGCCGTAAATTCATCTCCTGCTACACGTATACTTTGGTCGCACACAATACCCGCCAAAGCAATTACGGTAATGCCAGTAGTACCACCACCAATATCAATAATCATATTTCCTACAGGCTCTTCTACATCTATACCTATACCCAAGGCTGCAGCCATTGGCTCATGTATCAAATAAACTTCTTTTGCACCTGCTTGCTCTGCACTATCTCTTACCGCACGTTTTTCTACCTCAGTAATGCTACTAGGTATGCATATCATCATTCTCCAGCTAGGTGCCATCCAAGGTTTTTTTGGATATACCATTTTTATCAACTCACGTATCATTAGTTCCGCAGCATTAAAGTCTGCAATTACTCCATCTCTCAATGGGCGAACAGTACGAATGCTTTCATGGGTTTTTTCGTGCATCATCAATGCCTTTTTGCCCACGGCTAATAAAAGTTTAGGATTATTTCTATCTAACGCCACTATCGATGGTTCGTTTACAACCACTTCGTCGTTGTGAATTATAAGGGTATTTGCAGTACCAAGATCTATCGCAATTTCTTGCGTAAAAAAATTAAAGAGGCCCATTTTTGGAGTGTAATAATTGTATATAAAGGTATTATTGCAAATTTGACATAAATAATTCATTTAACAATGTGAAAATTGTTTTTTTGTGAAATATTTTTAAAATTATTTTTATTAAAACCCTCTTGCACAAAGGGCTTTGCTAATATATTTAGTTTGGCGTACTTTTTTTATTCATTAAGTTTTATAGATTATAAAATAATTTACAAATATTAACGGCAATATGGGATGCATTTTTCTAAAATAAAAATCAATAATTGTAAAAATAACATCTAATTTTTCACTCAATAAATTTTAGTTAATTTAATTGGGGGTCTTTGGGGAAATGCACCATCATTTTGAATTTTCCACCAAGTTGTGTTAAGCTTGCGTTCCATACTGTGCTTGGCTTTGTATCAAACACAAGTACAGTATTTGCTTGGCACATTATCCAAGTGTTTTCTAGTAATTCTTCTTCTAATTGCTCAGCATCCCAACCGCTGTAACCAAGAAAAAATTTTACTTTATTATACTCAATTGTTCCATTTTTTATAAGGATTTTTAATGTTTCAAAATTACCGCCCCAATAAATGTCTTTTGCTATTTCTATAGCATCAGTAAAATATTGTGGGTATTGATGTATGTAATGTATGGTATCTTTTTGCATTGGTCCGCCAAGGTGTAATGGAATTTTATAGCCTTCCATATCTGGTATTACATCGCCAAGGGTGGTACTGAGTTTTTTATTTAATGTAAAACCAAGCGTTCCAAAATTAGCGCTGTGCTTGCATATTAGCACCACACTTCTGCTAAAACTAGCATCTTTAAGAAAAGGTTCTGCTATCAATAATGTTCCATTTGTGGCTTCTTTCATAGCATTAAAGTTATAATTTTTTTATAATTAAAATTAAATTTTATGGATTAAATTTTTGCTAAAAAATATTGGTACAAGTTCATATTAATTTTTTGCCCCTACATTTGTATTAGAGCTATAAAGTAAAAATATTAGCGCATTTGTTGCATGAAAAAAACTTTCCCTATAATTACCATACTCATTACAGTTAGTTTACTTGGCCTCATTTTTTTTCAGTTGCTATGGCTAAATGGAATGAAGGAGTATAGAACCCAAAAATTAAAAGACGATTTAATAAAAGCCACCGGTGCTGCAGGGCGTAGACTTATGGAAGAAAAGACGTCTTTACTTTACCAAAATAAGAGAGATATTTTGGTAGCTCCTGATAGAATTCAATTTGATTTTAGAAAACATTCCGTAATACAACGTTTTAGTAAAGATGAAATAAATGATATATTAAAATCAGAATTGGTAAATACAGGTTTAAAAAAAATAGACTTTGAGTTTGCAGTAACACATGGTACTATTGATGGAGAACAAATAACTACAGAAAAGTTTTTTCAATATTACAGTGACACCGCTAATAATGTAAAACAGCTAGTTTTACTACAAGGGGAAAGTGGAGGGTTGTTAGAAAATTTTTCGCCAGAAGAATACTTAGTCGTTGTTGTACCCAATCAACATGCTATTGTTTTAAGAGAACTTTTTTGGTTTATAATTGGTGCTATTATTTTTACACTTATAATTATTAGTGCATTTTTTTTAACACTTCGTACGTTATTTGCACAAAAAAAATTAGGAGAGATAAAGTCTGATTTTATAAATAATATGACGCATGAGTTTAAAACACCACTTGCTACAATATCACTAGCGGTAGATGCGCTTAAAAATGAAAAGGTAATAGGCAATAAAGAAAAAACAGATTATTTTACAGCTGTTATAAAAGAAGAAAATAAGCGAATGAATAAGCAGGTAGAAACTATACTGCAAGCGGCTTTGCTAGAAAAACAAGAAGTGCAATTAAATTTAAAAAAACAATCTGCACAAGATTTGATTACCAATGCACTTAATAATATTGCGCTGCCCATAGAAGAAAAAGCAGGAAAGCTAGAAGTGCATTTTGATGCAAACAATGATATGATAATGGCAGACGATGTACATTTTACCAATTTTGTAAATAACTTGCTAGACAATGCTGTAAAATACTCTAAGCAAAACCCATTAATAAAACTTACTACTTCCAATACGGGCAATATGCTTCGAATAAAAATAGAAGACAATGGTATTGGTATGAACAAAGAAACCCTTTCAAGAATTTTTGAAAAATTCTACCGTGCCCATACTGGTAATGTTCATAATGTAAAAGGATTTGGGCTTGGACTTAGTTATGTAAAAACAATGATAGAAGCCCATAAAGGAACCATAAAAGCTGAAAGTATTTTAGGAAAAGGGAGTGCGTTTACAATTTCTTTTCCCGTGGTAAAATAATCATGATTTATATTATTTTTTGATAGTTAAAGCAAATGGTATATTTATTTTAAAGCTAAAATTTCTTCCCATATTAAATACACCGATTTTACCAGTTGCTATATTTTGTGCTGCGTATTTTAATCTGCTCAGGTGGCTTTGGTATGCTATATCAGCTATATTATTTCCCGAAAAATTTATGGAAAATAATGTTTTTCCTTTTTTAGAAATAATATCTGCACCAACACCAATGTTTATTAAAGTATAACCTGTTGTTTCAGTCTCTGTATTAAATGCAGTAAATGCTTTTGATTGCTTAAAAGTATTATCCATCTCTATTTTTGCATAAGCATTAGAAATGTTTTTTCCAATTTTTTTAAAATCACCTCTTAGCTCTGTTAATAATTTAGGAGCAGGCATAAATGGTAAGTTTCTTGTTTCTTCTATCGGCTCTTTTAGTAAACCAACTATATATGAAAATGTATTTTGAAAATGTAACCAATCTATTGGGTGTGGGTGAATATCTAAGGTAGCTTCTATGCCTGATAATCTTGCATTGCTTTGCTCAAACTTAAAAGCATTTAGAAAATTACCCCCTACATTAATTATAGAGTCGTTGCCAATTTCGGTTTGTAATTTTTTATAAAAAATAAAATTAGAGAAATTGTTAAGATACCCAGCTAGGTTTAAAGAAATATGTTGGTTACTCAATTCAATTGATGCATCTATTTGTGTGCTTATTTCACTTTTTAAATTGGCACTGCCATATTCATAGCGTATTGTGCCTTCGTGAGCCCCATTGCTTGCTAGCTCTGGTGTACTAGGTGCACGAAATGCACGGGCTATGTTTAATTTTATATTTACATTTTTATTTAATTCATAAGCCAACCCAGCACTTCCAGAGAGATTTTCAAAATCTTTATCAAAAGCTTCTCCTTTTACAATTCCTGTTTCATCTAATAAATTTTGCACTTCAATTCTTCTGGTATCAAATCTTATACCACCACTTACTGTTAAAGCATTTATACTTTTTTCTGTAAAAACAAAAACTCCTGCATCTTTTAATTTGTAGTTTGGTATAAGTTGCTCTATTCCTCTATTAGTATTTGTTTGGTACATACCACTTATTCCTAATGATGGCTTCCATCCATTTATTTCTTTTATATGCCATTGAG
>JAYUJS010000173.1:0-3436 GCA_043765095.1 Ferruginibacter sp. | reverse complement strand
TTTATCTAGCCTTATTTTCACTTCTCCTTCTAACTTTAAATATCTATTATAACCTTTGTTATTGATGTGTGATTTAGTAAGTTTATTCGACTTTATTTGCTTTTCTAGTTTAAGGATTCCTTTGTCTCTATTATGCTTATCTTTTTTAGCTCTTGAATCAGAATAACTTATTATTATTTTTGTTTTTTCATTTTTCATTACCATAGCACTTTCGCCATTTTTTAACTGCAATGCTAGTATCTTTTTTTTAATTTCATTCGCTTCATTTTTTAATCTGCCTCCTAGTATGTACTTGTATTTATTGAGTTCTAGCGATTCTATATTTTTGTTGGACATAAGTCCTGCATCAGCAACAACTACCAAATCCTTAAGTTTATATTTGCGTTTAAATACATTTAAGATAGGCATCATAGTGTCTCCTTCATACTTATTGCCCTTATACATTTCATAGGCTAATGGATAGCCTCCGACACTTACTAAAAGCCCTAAAACAATTTGAGGATTTTGATGCTTACCATCTTTTGAAAAACCTGGTTTTCGTATTTCGTCTTCATCTTTTATTTCAAAATATAATGTAGTAACATCATAAAAAACAACTTGTATATCATTCCCTAAAATCTTCAAAGTATGTTTATAGCTAATTTGCTCCACCTTCCTTTTTTGGGTAGAATGTAGCTTGTCTAGATAGCGATATATTTTATCATCGGTTGTAGAATAGCCTTCGTATCGTATTAAATATTCTGAGGTTTTCAACTTACTCAATGGATAAAACAATCTTGCAAAAACCAACTTCCTGAATAATTCATCTTCAATTAAATTGAAACCTATTTCATCAAATATTTTGCCTAATAATAATTCTATACCTGCCACATGAATACCAGTAATGCCTGCAAAAAAAGTATCAAATAAATTATCAGTTTGGAAAAAATCTAACTCAACCATACCCATTTTTGCCTTAATCCATTGCTCACCGGTTTGGACTAATTTTTCTATTTCATCGCTGTTAGTACTACTTCCTATGGTTTTTATATATTTATACTTACCACTAGATTTATCTATAACCTGCACCGACACTACATTGCTCTTATTTTTCTTTTTACGGACAAACATAAAGTAAAGGTAAAAAAACAGCCTGGGACACCCAAGTCAAAATCAACAATCTAGTACTAGCAGGGCCTCCAGCGATTTTTTTTGGCGAAATTTAAAAAGTGCGGAAAACAGGAGTTACAAAAGCAAACGGCACTACAAGAGTAGGTACAATAATTTTGCCGCTGCAAAAGAAAACAAGTTGCGATAATATTGATAAAGGCACTTACCAAATACAAGGGCCAAACCATGTAGCATTAATAGATTTCGGCAATGGTGTTTGCGATGACCAAGCTACAATTTCTATAGATGGAAATACGCCAAGAACTTTTACATTAAGATAATTTTTTAATATAATTAGTATTTAAAGCTGTTTCAGAAATGAAGCAGCTTTTTTAATTGTGGCTATTGTTTAGTACTTTTGCAAAACAAAAAATATTCCTCAAAATGAAATTTGGTGTAGTAATTTTCCCGGGTTCTAATTGTGATAGAGATATGCTAGAAGCATTGCAAAATGACTTACAACAAGAAGTGATTGCACTTTGGCACAAAGACAGCGATGTATCTATGTTTACTACAGATGATTGCATCGTTTTACCTGGCGGTTTTAGCTATGGAGATTATTTACGTTGTGGAGCAATTGCTCGTTTTAGCCCAATGATGAAAAGTGTAATAGAGTTTGCAAACAACGGTGGTAAAGTACTTGGTGTTTGTAATGGTTTTCAAATATTGTGTGAAAGTGGATTATTGCCTGGCGTATTATTGGCAAATGCAAACCAACAATTTATTTGCAAAAATGTATTTATAAAAAATACAAATGATGCAGCCGCACAAGCATTAATGATACCTATTGCACATGGCGAAGGAAGATTTTTTGCAAGCGAAGATGTGCTTAAAGAAATAGAAAATAACAACCAAGTAATTTATAGATATTGTGCTGCTGATGGTGATGTAAATGCAAGTGCAAACCCAAATGGCACTACAAATAATATTGCAGGTATAAAAAATAAAGCAGGCAATGTATTTGGTATGATGCCACACCCCGAAAGAGCTTGCAGTGCTGCACTTGGTAATGAAGATGGCAGACAAGTATTTGCAGATTTGCTTAAAATAGGGTTAGAGGTAATGGCTTAATTTTATTTTAACATTTAGATATAAAACAAAAGAAGGAACTTTATTGTACATTAAAAACAACCTTTAAAAATGAAAAAAATTATTCTCTCAGCATTAGTATTATTTTTTGCAATAACACTTACTGCACAAACACAAGACCCCGTAAAATGGACATACAGTGCTAAAAAAATAAGTGCAGATACTTATGAGTTACATATGACAGCAACTGTAAGTGGCAAATGGCATATATACTCACAAGATATACCTGCTGGCGGTGCAGTACCAACCTCTTTTGCATTCGATAAAAACCCTTTGGTAAAAACTGATGGTAAGGTAGCAGAAATAGGAAAGTTAGAAAAAGTGTTTGATAAAAATTTTAATATGAATTTAAAATTTTATTCTAACAAAGTAGATTTTGTACAAAAAGTAAAACTAAAAACTGCCATAAACACTGTGGCAAAAGGTAAAATAACTTTTATGGTTTGTAACGATGAAAAATGTTTACCTCCAAAAGATGTTGCTTTTGCAATAAAAATAAATCCAAAAGGATAATAAATAATTCTCTTAAAAAAAGTCCCGATTCACCTTCGGGATTTTTTATAAAACTAACAATATAATGCGCCTTCAAAAAATAATTTCTTTATTAGCTATTTTAATTTGTTTTACAAGCAAAAGCTTATTTGCACAAACCGAAAAAATAATAACTTGGAAAGCTACACCGCAAAAAACTAGTGAGAACAATTATAAAGTAACATTTACAGGCACTATAAAAAGCGGCTGGCACATTTATGCTACAGAAAATAAAGAAGCAGAGCTTGGCGGATTAAATACTACAAAAGAAGATAGCAATGTGGTTTTAAAAAACTTTTTATTGGTTTCTAAAACGAGTGCAAGCATAAATGATGTAGTGCCTGCAAAAGATTTACAAATTATTACAGATAGTGTAAGGTTTACACAAGAAATAAATATTACTGGTAAAAAAGTAAGTGCTTTTAATATTTTTGTAAACTACGAAGTGGCGGACAAGGCTTCTTTTTACCCGGAATCTGATACAGTAAAAATTATAACAGGAGAAAAAGTAGCGGCAACCTCAAGCAATAGAATTTTAGTGCCAAGTATAAATGTAGAAAAACCACTTACAGAAAATAAAACATCTTCCTCTTTAGTAAAAGATGAAAAAAAATCTAGTGGATTATTATCAATATTTTTCTTAGGTTTTTTGGGAGGTTTAGCTTCA
>JAYUJS010000172.1:0-1240 GCA_043765095.1 Ferruginibacter sp. | reverse complement strand
ATAATTTTAGAGAAATAAAGAAAATGGTTGTTATAAAATAGTTTTTTGTAAATCTATTAATAAATTAAAATCCTCAATAAGTAAAATTATTGAGGATTTTTTATGATAAAAAACATAGAAAATTAATAATTATATTTAAAAAATAATAAATTGCCTTATTTAGAATGTTAGGTTAGGCACTTATGAAGCAAATTTTAAGCTCTTTCTGACTTATGCTAAACAAATTGCAAATGCACTGTTCTCCTATTAATTTAATTATCAAAATAAGCCTACCTTTTTGGGGAGACAGGGCAAGCCTTACATTTCAATAAAATGAAAGATGGCAAGAAGTTCTCTATCCCGAAATTTCTTTTCGAATTCTACTAAGTGAAGTATCTGTAATGCCTAAAAAAGTGGCAATATGTTTTAAAGAAACATTTTGAATAATATGTGGTTTATCCTTCAAAAGCTTAAGGTATCGGTCTTTTGCTTGGTCTGCTATTAATGAAATGCTGTGCTCTTTTAAAGCAAAGTAACTTCCTACAAGCAAGCCTTTTTGTTGTTCTCTATAGTTGGGTATGCTGCCAAACAATTCTTGAAAAGAATCAACATCTATTTCCCAACAAACACAATCGGTTAGTGCTTGTATATTTTCTCTAGTAGGTGCAAAAAAGAATATTGATGGATAATCAATCACTACATCACATGATGCGTAAAGGTTAAAAGTAATATCGTTCCCTTCTGTATCTACGATGTAAGAACGTACAAAACCACTTTCAACAAACCAATATTTTTTTTCTACTTGTCCTTCTTTTAATAAGTAATCATTTTTTGCAAATATTACTTCATTGTACCGAGGTATTATTAAATCTAACTCAACTTTCGTAATACCGCTAGAAGCAAATACTTTGTGAAGGAAATGTTGGTCTTGCATAAATTATGTTTTGTTAGTTCTTAGTATAGGAGTACTAATATACATGTAACATTTTCATAATTCCTTCTTTTTTCTTTAAATTAATTTATTTTTAATTTACAAAACCTACAAGTCTTACTTATTAACCACAAAATTTTTTCCAAATAATGGAAAAACTTTTGTCATCTTTTAAAATTCAATTTTTTAAAACTCCACAATAAACCCAATAGTTGGTGTTACTTGAGGGTCGTCATTTTTTAATAAAGTTGGTATGGCATTACTACCATTTATGTTTATTGGTAAATTATCTGTGGTTAAAAAAGCAGTGTTGTCTGAATTTCTTTTAAA
>JAYUJS010000171.1:0-3437 GCA_043765095.1 Ferruginibacter sp. | reverse complement strand
TCTAGTTTAAGTTCATTTATGCAAGCAATACTTTGAGATGCAAAAGCTTCGTTTAGTTCTATTAAATCAATATCTGCCATTGTTAAACCTGCACGCTGTAATGCCTTTTGAGTAGCAGGTACAGGGCCAATACCCATTATTGCTGGATCCACACCTGCTACAGCCATGCTTACAATTTTTGCTATGGGTTGTAAATTGTATTTTTTTAGAGCTTCTTCGCTGGCCAGTAACATTGCAGCAGCACCATCATTTATACCACTACTATTACCTGCTGTTACGGTACCATCATTTACAAACGCTGGTTTTAAAGTACCTAGTTTTTCTAAAGTAGAAAGCCTTGGGTGTTCATCTTTATCAAATAATATTTCTTCTTTGCCTTGTGTTATTTTTATACCAATAATTTCTGATACAAATTTATTTGCCTTTGCAGCAGTATCATATTTTGTCTGGCTTTCAGCAGCAAATTCGTCTTGTGCTTGCCTTGTAATATTATATTGCTTTGCTACATTTTCTGCCGTTTCTCCCATTGTGTATGGATGATGCAATGCACTTAAATTTTTATTTATAAATCGCCAGCCCATCGTTGTATCAAAAATTTGTGCATTACGGTCAAATGCACTCGTACTTTTTGGCATTACAAAAGGGGCACGACTCATACTCTCCACCCCACAAGCTATCATAAACTCAGCATCGCCACAGGCTATTGTTCTTGCACTATCCATAATGGCTTGCAAGCCACTTGCACAAAGTCTATTTACAGTATTGCCTGCTACTGTGGCGGGAAAGCCTGCCAGCAAAGCCGCCATACGAGCCACATTACGATTATCTTCTCCTGCTTGGTTAGCTGCGCCTGCTATTACGTCCTCTATTGCATGTACATCTACAGTTGGGTTACGCTCTACCAATGCACGTATTACAAATGCTAGCAAATCATCTGGCCTTATATTAGCCAATGCACCTCCATATTTTCCTATAGCGGTTCTTACGGTATCTATTATGTAAACTGTTTGCATGTTATAAATTAGCTCTTTTAAATCCCCTTGAGGGAACTTGCGAAGCCTGTTACAAATTCATAAATTGTTTTTTTACAAGAATTATAAATTAAAAACCCAGTCTAAATACTCAATACTAAGTACTCAATACTTTATACTCTCACAATATCCGCACCCAATGCCCTCAGCCTTCCATCTATATTTTCGTATCCTCTATCTATCTGTTCTATATTTTGTATAGTACTTTTTCCTGTGGCGCTTAGTGCAGCTATAAGCAAAGCTACACCAGCACGTATATCGGGGCTGCTCATGGTTATTCCTCTTAATTGTTTTGCACGCTCAAGTCCTATTACCACTGCTCTGTGTGGGTCGCATAAAATAATTTGTGCTCCCATTTCTATTAGTTTATCTGTAAAAAATAAACGACTCTCAAACATTTTTTGGTGTATCAATACACTACCATGCGCTTGTATGGCGGTTACTAATACAATGCTTAATAAGTCTGGCGTAAAGCCTGGCCAAGGGTTATCATAAATGGTTAAAACAGCTCCATCTAAAAAAGTATTTATCGTATAACTTTCTTGTGCTGGCACATGTATATCATCTCCAATAATATCAATCTTAATCCCAAGTTGTCTAAACTTTTCTGGTATTATTCCTAATTCCTTTACCGCCGCATTTTTTATTAATATGTCACCTTGTGTCATTGCTGCAAGCCCAATAAAACTGCCTATTTCAATCATGTCTGGCAACATGGTATGAGTAGTGCCATTTAGTTTTTCTACACCCATAATTGTGAGCATATTGCTACCCACACCTTGTATGTTTGCGCCCATGCATATTAGCATTTTGCAAAGTTGTTGTAAGTAAGGCTCACAAGCTGCATTATAAATAGTGGTAGTTCCTTTTGCCATCACGGCTGCCATCAAAATATTTGCAGTACCAGTTACACTCGGCTCATCCAATAGCATGTAACATCCTACAAGCTCATCTGCACCTAGTGCAAAAAAACCTGTATCGCTATTGTAAGAAAACGTAGCACCCAGTCTTTCAAAACCTATTATATGTGTATCTAATCTTCTGCGCCCAATTTTATCACCACCAGGTTTTGGTAAATATGCTTTTTTAAACCTTGCAAGCAGTGGGCCAGCAAGCATTACAGAGCCACGCAATCTTCCACTTTTTTTAAAATAATTATCGCTTTGCAAATATTCCACATCTACATCATCTGCTTGAAAACGATAACTATTGGCAGTTAATTTTTCTACTTTCACATTCATTTCTTGCAACAATTCTATTAGCAAGTTTACATCTATAATATCTGGAATATTACTTATTTCTATTGGATCTGCCGTAAGTAATACCGCACTTAATATTTGCAATGCCTCATTTTTTGCACCTTGTGGTGTAATCTCTCCTTTTAGTTTATTTCCCCCTCGTACTTCAAAAACAGACATAGTATTTATTTTTTTGCAAATTTAATTTTAACAAAAACTTTATAGAATTTGCAATGTAAAATTTATATAAAAAAACCGGCAGTTTTTCATCTGCCGGAATTGTATTTTTAATTAGAATTTTAAAAACGTTTTTTAAAATTCCTGTTATTACTATTGTTGTTATTATTTCTTTGATCTCTTCCACCAGCTGCATCTCTATTTCCTCCACCAGATTGCCCTGCTTGAGGGCTATTGCTTCTATTGTTATTGTTTCTATTATTATTTCTATTGTCTCCTCCGTTTCTACTATCGTTGGTTCTATTATCTCTTCCGCCAAAATTATTTTTACGATAATTATTGTTTCTTCCAGCACCATAATCATCTCTTTCTACCCTTGCTGCAGTGTGTTTTACAAATGGTCTGCTATTAAATGCAAGCTCACCATGGGTCATATCGCTTAGTTCATTTTGTATATTATCATCATGTACCAGTTCTTTGTGCCAATTGCTGTAAGTAAGTTTCATATAATAAGCAATAGAATTTGCAAACCCTTGCTTCTTTTCTGGGTTTTCTTCCTTCAATGCTTTGTCTATAACCACTTCAATATTTTTACCAAGGTGGTTAAACTTCGGGTATCTTTTAGGGTAACCCAATATTTCAGGTTTAGCCTTTAAAGTTTCTCTAGTAGGTATTGGGTAAGGACTATCGACATCTAAAGCAAAATCACTTATTAAAAAAAGATGATCCCATAATTTATGTCTAAAATCTTCTACATTTTTGAGATGTGGATTTAAAAATCCCATCAATTCTATAACCGCATAAGCGTTTTTTTGACGCTCTTGTTTATCTTCGAGGGTAAGTAAATACTCTACCATTTTTTGAATATGCCTGCCGTATTCCCTCATGGTTAGGTGGTTTCGGGTAGTATTGTATTCCATATTATCTACGTTCATCATATAAGCAAATATATATCTTTTTTTGATAGGTTAAATGAAGAGTTTTGATATAT
>JAYUJS010000170.1:0-3444 GCA_043765095.1 Ferruginibacter sp. | reverse complement strand
AGATAATCCTGTAGAAAAAATATTTTATGGAAGGCTACCAATAGAAAATGCACATGCCGGTTTTTATTTTAGTAAAGGAGAATTAATGCAAACGCTTGTGCATGATTTTAAATACAAAGGCAATATAGACATTGGCATTTATCTCAGCAATATGATGGCAGAAAAAATGATGGATAGTGGTCGATTTAAAAACATAGATTACCTAATTCCACTACCATTATTTGCCGATAAAGAATTTAAAAGAGGTTTTAACCAAGCAAAAATAATATGCGATGGCATGAGTAAAGCAATGAATATACCTGTGCTTACAAATAATGTAACCCGCATTTGTTTTACAGAAACACAAACCAAAAAACACCGAACTGAGAGATGGGAAAATGTAGCAGATAGTTTTACAGTGCAAAACCCCGAGCCCTTGCGCAATAAACAAATTATGTTGGTAGACGATGTAATAACTACAGGTGCTACATTAGAAGCTTGTGCACAAAAAATATCTGCAATAGAAGGTACAAAAATTAGTATTGTAACTTTAACTACGGCTACTAAATAAATTCATTGTAAATTTGATATTTATAAAATAAAACCATGAAAAAAGAAATTTTATTTTTTTTTACCCTTATAATATTAATTAATTACGGCTGTGACAAAGCAAGTCCTGTACCTGATGAAATAACTAACCAAGTAGATACACAAAGCATTAGCAATACAAACCTAAGCGGAAATTCTTTAGGGCAAGTAGACCCTACAGATTGGGTTTTTGATGCTAAATGGATGGCTACTGAAACTGCTTTGTTATTAACTCCTACTGCTGCACAATTAGCTAATACAGCAGATACAGCCACTGTAATTCCATATCTTGCAATACCTAATCCACTTGTATCCCAATTTAAATGGGGTTTTAAAACAACTAAGCCTGCATTTTTACAAATAGTAATTACAGATAATTTATTGAATGTAAAATGGAGGCAAACTCTTACAACACAAGTAGGCGCTAATTTTGTAGATGTACCAATGCCAGAAACTGAGTACTTAACGAACAGAAATTACAGATTATACTATGCATTTTATTGCGCTGCAAAAGGTTTATATTATAAGGGGCATGGGGATGTAGCGGTAAGAAGATAAACCTAAATCTTAAACTTCATATCATTTACCAAATCTTGAAACTTATGTTCTTTCTTTATGTCTTTTTCCCATGCAAAGCCCATTTCGATAAGATCTAGTTTTTCGGTTATAGTGGCACCTTGTTTATTGGGTTGGTTTGCCATTATAAAAGCTGTGTCAGAAATGGCTAAGGTATTTTCAATATCATGGCTTACAACAATGAGTGTATTTAGTTCATCAAGGGTAGAAATTTTCAATAGTAAATCAACTACTTTATCTATTACTAAAGCATCTAAGCCTGAAAATGGTTCATCTAGTAAAATGAATTTGTTAGAGGTAAGTGCTTGTTGTAATATGCTTACACGTTGGCGTTGGCCACCCGAAAGTTGCAGTGGGTATTTTTCTAAATGTTCTGAGAGATTAAATTTATCTGCATAATCTTTTATTAAAAATTTTTTATCGGTATCAGTATAATTTTTATCATTGTGTGCTAAGGCAATTTCTAAATTTTTTTGTATAGTACGATGGTTAAATAAAATATAGTTTTGAGAAACAACTCCCACTTCTCCCTCTCGTACTTCATGCATATCTTCACCAATAGTAACTTTGCCACTGGTAGGTTTGTTCATACCTGCTAGTATTTTAAATAGTTGTGTTTTACCAATTCCGCTACGTCCTATAAGCGATACTACTTGCCCCTGTAATACGTTTGGCCTTACAATATCTTGTATGGTAAAATTTATATCTCTTAAAATTACTTTATCGCTATAAGATAACTGCACATTATCTACTTTAAGTAAAACTTTATTTTTTTGATAAGTCATTATTTATTTCTTAACTGAATTTTTGTATAAGGGAACAACCAAAAGCGCAATTCCCCTAAAATGTAATCGAAAAAAACACCTATTAAAAAGATAATAACTAGCACGGCAAATACGCCTGCAAGGTCAATATATTTATTAGATTTTATAAGCAAAGTTCCTAGGCCTCCTTCACTCATACTTATCCCTTCTACCATTGTTATCATCATCCATGCTATAGCAAAATTTTGACGAAGCACTTCTAACACTTGGTCTAATCTTCCTACAATTACAACTTCCCATAAAGTACGCCACTTGCTCATGCCAAGTGTAGCACACAATTCATACTCTTGCTTGTCTATACTATCTATAACAGATAAAAAAGAAGTTACAAAAAATGGTACAATACCAAATAACAATAAACTTAATTTTAATTGACTACCATCATTGGTAAGTAATGTAAAAACAAATATTAAACCTGTAAGTGATAAGTATCGGCACTTGATTATAAATTTTGCCAACGGTTTAAAAAATGGAACTAGAGAAAGATAACTTATAACCAAAGAAATAATTAATGCTATAAACATACCTTTTAGTGTGAGCATTAAACTAGCAAAAAAATTATCCCAAAAATTCCCTGTTTTTATTATTTCTAAAACCTTAGCACCAATTTTTGAAGGGGCTGGTATTAAACCTGCACCTAGCCATTGCCAAATACTTAAAGCTACTATTGCTTGAACAATGATTAGAACAAGTAAATTACTTTTACTAATACTACCAAAGGGTTCAAAAAGAATTTTTATTTGTTTCATGCTTTTTCTTTAAAGTATTTTACTGTAGGTCTTAACTTGTTGAAGATAGGTTTCATTCTGTGCATCGGGTTCGAAAAGCTCACCCTGACAGCTTTTAAAAATCGAAATTTCTTTAAACACAACCCAAAATCGTTAAAATATTTTGATGTCTCAGCCGTAGCGGATGACGAAGGCAGTATGCATCAAAAATAAGCACTGTTCAACATTAACTCGTCTTAGACAAGCTCAGTCTGACAACTTTTAATTTATTACTTTTACTGCCCCAACACAATCTCTACCCGTCTATTTTGTGCTTTACCTTCTACAGTATTATTGTCTGCAATAGGGCTATTACTACCTACACCCTTGCTTTCTATACGAGCACTAGTTATGCCTTTGCTTTCTAAATATCTTTTTACACTTGCTGCTCTTAGTTCAGATAAAGATTGGTTTGCAGCAGGATTACCTGTATTATCTGTATGCCCATTTACACCTACTTTTAAGTTTTCAGCAACAATACTACTTTTTAAAATTTCATCTAACACTGCGTACGATCCACTTTTAATTGTAGCACTTCCTGTTTCAAATTGTATTTGAAAAGATTTTGAAGAAACTTTATCCGTAATCTTTGGTGCATAAGTAACTGCAATTGTTTTTCCTTCCATCAATTCTGGATGATTAGAAATTACAGAAAGCATATAAGACTTATCTACCATCTTAGCATAGTCAGGATATTTTGCCATGTACTC
>JAYUJS010000169.1:0-9728 GCA_043765095.1 Ferruginibacter sp. | reverse complement strand
TACCCAAAATTAAGTTCATTTTATACACTACACTTTAATTTTTTTAGAATTTGCTTTTGAATATTAGACTGTGTAACAATTTTTTCAAATTCTGCTTTAGTTTCTGAATGTTTTAGATTCACTTTATAAATGGTGCTTAACTCTTCCATTATCTCTGAGGCACTCAAATTTAGTTTTGTACAATCATACTTAATTAATGATAACAGACACATAGAGAGGTAGCATATTTTTACGTGAGCTTCAACTCTATTTGGCATCCATAATCTTATAGGGTGAAGTTGTGCCTCTCCCTTCATTGTTCTAAAACTTCTTTCAACTATATCTTTATCAAAATATTTCTTCACTACTTTTTCTATTTCCAAACTTGTGTTATGAAAAATTAGTGAAAAACCTACATATTTTACTTCTGTATCTGTGGCATCATTCATTAGCATTTTGTCCTTTTTCATCACTTCATATTTAGGATTATATATAATTATCAACTTGCCAAATAGAAATTTTTGTTCAACCGCATACACAATGGTATTTTTTAATTCAATTAGACTTTTTTTTACATAAATAGCATCTTTTGATAGTGTCGAGAGGATAGTATTTTTTATTCCAATAGATTGCTTAACTCCTACAATCATTTTCATTCCTAATTTATTCATGTCTGTTACATTTGCTTCGCTATAAAAGCCTCTATCCAAAACCATAGTGTTTATGCCTCTTTTAGCGATTACATTCATCACATCTTCTAATATTTTTATGTTTGAAATGTTGCCACCAAAAGTTTTGTGCAATATCGGAAATCCATTATCGAAACTTACTGCAAGGCCTATTTGAACCAGCTTAGAAACCTTTCCATCTTTACCCTTTCGCAAACTAGAATCATTGTATTTTCCATTTTGATAAGTGTCTGTTACATCTAACACATACGCTTGATTATCTTTAGGAGCAATTTTTTTCCAATGCTCAAATAAGGCATGTTCAATTTTATCAAAATTACAATCATTCAAATCGTCAAGGGCATTATAAAGCATATCCAGGGTCAGTTCCTTCAAACCTACTATTTGTAAAATATTACTATGCTCTATCCATTTAGAAATTTTTAAAATACTACCCTTGCAAACTAAATGGGCAATTAATAATGCAATAATAATTTTATGATTCTTCCCTAATAAAAAATTTAAATTTAGTCGCATAAAAAGTTGAAATAAAATAGAAATATCTGCATGGTACTTAACATTATTTACTTCTAGCTTGTTGATATCTATTTTCTGAATGGCTTTTCCATTTTCTTCTTTTCCAACATATTCAAGTACTCGTTGTTTTACTTTACCATCTTCTCTATAGTTTTCTACTTTAACTAAATAAACAGAGTCTTTTCGTTTAATTTTTCTAATGAAAGCCATGTAGTGTATATTATGTACACTACAAAGTAAAGAAAAGAATTTTTAATTGCCAAAATATTCAGCATTAATAGGGCTTACAACAACAAAATTTGTGTAGTGTATAAAATCAAGCTAAATTTGGGTAGTTAAGCTTTGTGAACCTGTAGTAATTGATAATTTTGTAATTATCATACCAGACACAACCACATTTAAAATATCTATTAAACCAATTATATTCCAAGCAATGGTAATTGGTTTGTAATACTTTGCTTTTCTTTCTGCAAGTTTTGCTACAAATATTGCAGTAAATGCAGCTAGCACATCACCTATGCCAGCAGATATAGCAAAGTATTTTGGCAATGCATTGTAGTAATAAATTATAAAGAAAAACACACCTACAAATCGAATAATGTGAAACCTTATTAACGTTGGCAATGAAATGTTTGAAACAATATTTTTCCAATTTTTATTTATACCTGTTATTAAAAAATAAAAAACCAATAAAGGCATAGATGTAAATAAAAATATCTTAGGTGGTAAAGTATTTTGCTGAAAAATACCTGTAAAGCTCATAAGCGATTTGTATAAATAGAAAGCCAATAAAAACGAAATAATAGAGTTGTAATATATTTTAGGATTAAGGTTTGCACAGCATGCTCCTTTTTTTACCATATTGGCGATTACGACAATGGTTACACAAAAAGTTACAATAAATAAAATAGAAACCCATTGTGGTATTGTGTTTGTTAAAATGTTCATGGTTGTGTTTTTATAATAAAACACAAATTTGCTATTATGGAATTTTAATATTCTTGCCATTTGGCAAGAAATTAAAATAATAAGAAAATCTTTTTTTAAAACCTATAAAGTAGAGACGATATTTAAAAAAATTACTCCTTTACAAATTTTTCTGAATACTCTTTTATACTATCATTTACCACAACCGTGTAAACCCCCGCAGCCAACTGCATCACAGAAATAAAACCACCTATAACATATTTGTTGATATCTAAAACCAACTTACCTTCTGCATTAAATATTTTTAAACTCAAGGGTTTACTGCCGAATCCATCGGTAGATAAGTATAATTTATCTTTAACAGGGTTAGGGAAAATATTAAAAACATTTTTATCTGCTAGTACCTTTACAATATTAGAGTAGATGCTTCTTTGCCCATTTGCTATGGCTGCAATTCTAAAAAAGTTGCTGTTAGATTGTAGCATAGTTTCATAATTAAAACTATTACTGTTACCATAAACCTCTTTAGTACTAAAAAAATCTATGCCGTTTGTACTTGTTTGTATTTCATAATTTGTATTGGCTGCTGCTTCTATAGAGAAAAATATATTTACAAATTTGTTGTTTCTTGAAGCTGTAAAGTTTGTAAACCTTATGGGCAGCACCGTATACCAAGGTTGTAAAAAACTGGTAAGGTCTATTGTTCTTAGTTTAGCCGTGGTAGTTATTGCGCCTATTATTGGGTAAGTAATTACAGATTTTTCATTGCTTATAAAAAATCGTTTATCATCAATACTAGTTATAGCTTCTATTTGATGAAAATTGGTTATGCTTCCTTCATTTAAAGCAAGGTTGCGTTTTGTGCAGCCTAAAAAATTATTTTGAGTAAACCCATATAATAAAATTATTTGTTCACCTCCTGTTTTATTATAGGCGGTTAGCACAACTACATTTTTATTATTGGTAAGTGTAGCACCAGTTATAAGCGTATTGGCTGCCCAAGTACTTTTAAGGCTTGCTACATAAGAGCCAGCAACAACGGGCATTTTGTACAATGATGTTTGTAGTGCCGTCCATTGCTTTGTAAATATATATATGCTATCGTTGGTTGCTATCATAGCTTCGCAATCAAAATTTGTAATGTTAGCCGCTACAGCAGTTGGCGGTTGTGTTTGGTTGCTATATGTAAAATTTATTATTTCGGCTGTTATGTTATTGCTAACTGCTAAATCAGTTTTTGCAATTTTATAAATTATCAAATTCATTCTAGCACCATCTACATTATTTCCAAAATCTCCAATAAATAAATGGGTATCGTTTTGTGTAATATCCTCCCAGTCTATATTAATAGCATTGGTAATATTAATTGTTCTTATGATAGCACCGCTACCAGTAATGGTATCTAGCTCATAAATAACGGCATCACCACCACTATCATTGTGTGTGTAAATTTTATTGCCAATTAATATTAAGCCAGATGTTTCTTCAAGGTTTGCTGGTGAAGTAGGTATCAAATATTTGCTACTTGCTGTTATGCTTGCAGTATTATAAGTACAACTACAATCCGATATTGTAGCAGCCGCATTGTAGTTTCCTGCTAATGGGTCTCTGCAACCTTGTACTTGTGCAAAGCTTTTAAAATAAAGAAATACTATAGCTACAACCAATAAATTTGACTTCATATTATATTTTTTTAAATAGTTATTACTACGTTTTCTATAGATTATAAAATTTGAGAATTAAGTATACTAAGTTTTAAAATTACAAATAAAATTGTATGCAATTTTATGATTGTTTTATAAAATTTAAAATGCAATTTTGCACACAATTATAAATGCACAAAACTGGCTATTATGAAAAAAATTATTATTCTCCTACTATTTATTAATACAATTATTAATGCTAGTGCACAAAGATATTACGGCATAGCCAATAGCAACTATTCAGGTATAAATGGCTTGTATATAAACCCAGCAAACATTGCCGATAATAGGCTTAAACTAGATATACAATTGGTCTCAGGTAATATATCGGTTAATCAAAATTATGGGTATATAAAAAGTTTTGGCTCATTGATTGACTCTTTAAAAAATGACAAAGACATTGCTTTTATAAAAAGTGGGAGAACAAGTGATATTGGTTTTAATGGCTTAGGTGAAGCAAGATTACCATCTTTTATGTTTCAAATAAATAAAAAAAGTGCCATAGGGCTTGTAACAAGAGGCAGAATATTACAAACGGGCAGCGGATTAAATTCAGAATATTTTACACTTGTGTCTGATGGAATAAAAGGAATAAAACAACCCAATGGAACTGTTTTTACTACAGGTAATTTTAACAGTACTTCACATGCATTTACTGAAATAGGTATTGCTTATGGCAGAGAGGTTTTAAACACGGGTGTACATTACTTAAAATTGGGAGGCATAATCAAACGATACAATGGGCTTGCATATAGCAGTATTAATGCTAATAACTTATCTCTAAAATTGTTAGATACTTCTATTTCAAAAGTTGAATTTAATGGAAGTGTAGACATATCTAAAAGTTTTAATAATAGTAATGGTTTTGATGGCCTTACTACAAAAGGGCTTTTGTTTGGTGGGGCTGGTAGTGGCCTTGGTATTGATATTGGTGCAGTATATGAACATAGAATTGCTGACGAGGATGAAGATGGAAACAACAAGATTTCAATTAGTAGATACGAAAATAAATATAAATATAAAATAGGTTTTGCTATACAAGATGTTGGTTCTATCAATTATAAAACATCTCCCAATAATGAGCGGTACACTTTAAGGTTTCCTGCTTGGGGCGTTATTAGAAGCAGAGTAGATACTGCCTACTTAAACTTTACAGATGTGGCTACTTATTTTAAATCTATAGGAGCTAATTACACAAATGATAGCTCTAGCACTTCGGTTACAGCGCCTACTGTTGTAACATTGTATGGTGATTATAAATTTTCAAAGCATATTTATGTAAATGCATTATTTACCACAGGGCTTACGGGTGGCAGCCCAAGAAGCAATAGCACGCCTTTTCAAGCAGTAATAACACCAAGGTTTGAGAGTAAATTATTTGATGCAGGGTTACCAATTTCATATAACGGCTTATCAAAAGATTTAAAAATAGGAATAGGCTTAAGGCTTGGTATATTTTTTATTGGTAGCGATGATTTGGTAAGTAATGTTACCGGTATTAGCAAACTTACAAGTGCCAATATTTATACTGGTTTACACATTGGTTTTCCATATAAAAAACCTAAAGAGACGAAAGAAAAGGAAGAGGAAATACCAACTTCTTTAAAAAAACCTGCTGTTGTAAATGAAGAAATAAAAAAAGTAGCTTTAGATACAGATAAAGATGGAGTTATAGACAGCGAAGATAAATGCCCAACAGTAGCAGGGCTAAAAGAATTTGGTGGTTGCCCAGATGAAGACGGTGATGGGGTGCAAGATAGTGAAGACATTTGCCCTACAGAAAAAGGATTGAAAACATTAAATGGTTGCCCTGATATGGATGGCGATGGCGTAGCAGACAAAGATGATAAATGCAAAGACAAACCTGGCACTGCAGAAAACAATGGTTGCCCTAAAGTAGCAGAGGCCATTATTAAAAAATTAAACTTTGCTGCCAAAGCAATACAATTTCAAATGGGTAAAGATGTGCTAACAGCAGCATCGTTTGCTCAGCTAAATGAGGTAGTAAAAATAATAAATGAGTACCCTGATTATATTTTAACAATAGATGGACATACTGATAATGTAGGTAAGAAAGAAAAAAATCAATTGCTATCTAAAGCAAGAGCAAATACAGTTTTAAATTATTTTACCAAAAAAGGTATAGCTACGGAGAGGATTGTAGCTACTGGCTTTGGAGATACAAAACCTTTTGTAGAAAATACTACACCGGCTAATAAAGCAAAAAATAGAAGAGTGGAATTAGGTATGAAATTGAAAGAATAAATAATTTATACATTATAAATAGACCTATCAAGAATGTTGTAAGGGTAGCTTTTTCCAATTTTTCGGAAAGCTTTACAAACCGAATGTGTTTACACAAACCGGCCTTCGATAGGTTCAAGCTAACATTCTTTTTGAAGGGTTGAACTAAATTAAATTTACAAATGGTATTAGATAAAATTAAACACATAAAAAAACCACCGACGTTTCGGTGGTTTTTTTTGTATAATTAAGAATTTTATTTTACATCTACTCCATCATTCAATTCAGCATCTACCAATATTCTACCACAGTTTTCACAAACCATTATTTTTTTACGAAGCTTTATTTCACTCTGCTTTTGTGGAGGTATAGCATGAAAACAACCACCACAACTATCTCTTTCAACTGCTACTACTGCCAATCCATTGCGATAGTTTTTTCTAATTCTATCATAACTTACTATTAAACGTTCATCTACATTTGTTCTTGCTACAGCTATGTCTTTGCTAAAATATTTTTCCTCTTTTTCTGTTTCATTAATAATTTTTTCTAGTTCCCCTTTTTTACCACTTAAGTTAGTTTCTTTTGTGGCTACAGCTTTTTTAGCAGACTCTAATTGGTACGCTTTTTCAGTTATTTCTTCATTGGCATCTTTTATATGCTTTTCGCATAACTTTTCCTCTAATTGTGCCATTTCTAGCTCTTTGTTTATAGCATCAAACTCACGACTATTTTTTACATTTTCACTTTGTTTTTCATATTTTACAATCAAAGCTTTGGCCTCAGCTATACCAGCTTTGCGTTGGTCTATAAATTCAGTTATACCGTTTATTTCTTCTTCCACTCGGGTTTGGCGTGCATGCAAACCTTCTATTTCATCTTCTAAATCTTTTACTTCCATTGGCAACTCGCCTTTTAAAATTCTTATTTCATCTAGCTTGCTTTCTATCTTTTGCAAACGTACAAGGGAGGTCAATTTTTCTTCTACTGAAAATTCTTTAACTGCTGCCATAGTGTTTTCTTGTATTTTTTTGTTTGTTTACAAAACGTAATACACAACAGGGTTGGTATTAACGCTTGTTTTAAGGAGCGCAAAGTTAGGGAATTTATTGCTTAAAAGTTCAAACAGTAAGTCTATGGTAAATTGCTCGCTTTCAAAATGTCCAATATCTGCCAATAGCAATTGGCCATCTGCATCAAAAAATTCATGGTATTTTACATCTGCAGTTACATAAACATCTGCCCCTGCTGCTTTTGCAGCACCAGTAAGAAAACTACCAGCGCCACCACAAACTGCTACTGTTTCAATTTTTTTGTTTAATAAAGTGGTGTGTTTTATAGCTTTTATACTAAAAACAACGGCTAGTAAGTTTAAAAAATCAATTTCTTCTAATGGTTCAGCCAATTTTCCTATAATACCACTACCTATTGTTTGGTATTTATTTTGAAGATTAATAATATTATGTGCTACTTCTTCATAAGGATGGTTTGCTTTGATGGCGGTTATAATTTGCCCTTTCAGCCATTCAGGAAAAATTATTTCTACCCTACTTTCCTGCACTGTCTCCCTTTTTCCTATTTCTCCCGTTTGAGGGTTAGCCCCATTTTCTGGCTTAAAACTTCCGCTTCCTTCGCTTACAAAACAACATTCGCTATAATTTCCAATATTTCCTGCACCTGCTGCAAACAATGCTTCACTCAGCCGCTGAGCATTTTCTCTGGGGCAAAAAACCACTAGTTTTTGTAAAACATCTTTTTTTGGCGCTAATATTTGTACGTTTTGTAACCCTAGTTTTTGAGCTATTTTTCCATTTACCCCTTGCAATACATTATCTAAATTGGTATGTATTGCATAAATAGCAATATCATTTTTAATGGCTTTGATGATGGTACGTTCCACATAATTATTGCCATTTATTTTTTTAAGTCCACTAAATACGATAGGGTGATGCGCCACTATTACATTACAATTTTTATCAATAGCCTCTTGCACAATCGCCTCTGTACAATCTAGGCTTATGAGTACGCCAGTGCAATGCATGCTTGCATTACCTGTAAGCAAGCCCGCATTGTCATAACTTTCTTGCAAGGAAGCTGGAGCAATGGTTTCTAAATATTGGGTAATTTGATGTAGGAGCATTCTTCTTAAAAATTTTTAAAATTAAATTGTATTTTTTTATATTCCCCTCCCTCGGAGGGGTGCCCAAAGGGCGGGGTGGTTTTTTCCCCTTCCTCGGAGCATTACCCAAAGGGCGGGGTGGTCCTCTCCCCTTCCTCGGAGCATTACCCAAAGGGCGGGGTGGTCCTCTCCCCTCCCTCGGAGGATTACCCAAAGGGCGGGGTGGTTCTTTTCTCCCCAAACTCTTTCACAATATAATCCTCTAAACCCATCATTACAGTTACTGCATGCCTTTTTATATCCCAATCTGAAATTCGATACATTTTTAAACCAAAACTTTCTAAATATGCTTGCCTCTCAGCATCGTAAGCGGCTTTATGGTCGTGACTGCTGCCATCTATTTCAATAATTAAACCAAGTGTTTTTACATAAAAATCTACAATGTAATTGCCAATAATACGCTGGCGGTCAAAATCTATTTTGTAAAATGTTCCTTTATGTACCTGTTGCCAAAATAATACTTCAGAATATATACCTGCCTTGCGTTTGTCTTTTGCCAATTGTTTTAATGAGGGGTTGTATGGGAGGTTTTCCACAAAATTTCTTACGATTGGTACGTTATTTATATAGGTAAGTATGGTTTTATTAGTTTGCAATATATTATTTTATTGTTAGTAAAAACCACCCCGTTTGCCTTTGGCGTCTACCCCTCCGTTAAAGGGGAATAAGAACCACCTCGTCCGCCTTAGGCGTCCACCCCTCTGTTAGAGGGGAATAAAACCACAATTTTGAGTATAAAGTTAAAAATTTTCTAAGTGAATGTTTTTTTATTAAATTTTTTAATCTTTCAAATAAACTTTTATTTCAATTTTAAGCCAATTACCCTCCCAATCTTTTGCAGAAATAGAAGCAAAAAATGCTTTGCCCGCATCCATCAGCCTTGCAATAACTTCGTTGCATTCTTTTGGAATATAGCCAATTTTGTTATTTTCAAAATGCAGGGCTGTTGCAAATTCATCATACTCATTTTCGGGCTCTCTTACAAGTGCCAATTTTACAATTGTTGTAAGCTGTGGCTCTATATCTCTTAATTTTTTAAACGAAGTACCGGCTACTATAGTTTCTAGCACCAATATATCTTTAGGTAAAATATTAAAACTTATACCGCCTTTACTTAAAACGGATAGTAAACCTGGGTTTACACTAATTAAACTCTGGTTTGTTTCCTCCATAATTATTTATTAATGCTTCATATTCCAATATTAATTCTCCTTCAAAACTTCTGAGGGCTTTTATTTGTGCTGCTATTATTTCTACTTCTTGCGCTACCCATTCTTCATCTTTTATTTTATCTTCTATATCAAAAGGAAAATTATTTTTTATAGATAATATTTCGGTGTGTAATAGTTTTATCCCTTCTTTTAAAGTTTCGTTTTTTAATGCAATATCATCTTCAGACAGTTGTTCAATACTAGTTTGGCTTTGTGTAAGTTCTTTTTCATAAGCCACCTGCAATGCTTTTAATTTTTCTACATCGCCTGTGTTGTAAGC
>JAYUJS010000168.1:0-1251 GCA_043765095.1 Ferruginibacter sp. | reverse complement strand
AACGCAAAACTATTAAACGTAAAGGAGAGCCAGAAAAAACTATTTTGATTAATAAAGACCAGCATTTATAAATAATCAAAAAGGCTTTTAATGATAATTGAGTAAAAAAATAAAAAAGTACGACCGTATCTAAAAGAGATTTAGCTAAACGCATTGGAGTAGACCCCAATGGTATTACTACATGTAAAAAACTTTATAAAAAAGGAGGTATTGATGTAATTATGTTAGACGGCAGGATAGGTTTTAAAGCAAGTATTGTGAATGCAGACGAACATAAGAAAATAAAGATAAAACTAAAAGATACCAAAAACGGAATACATGGATATGACCAAACGGTAGAAACTTTTAAAAAAATTTAGTAAAAAATGCGAAGAAATAATTCTAGTATCAGATAGTAAATACAAAAAAGTAAATTTGTTTTTCCAAGATGAAAGCAGGTTTGTTTAATTTGCAAGAAACGAAAAAGCGCTAATAGCTAAATGAGTTAAACCAATCTGCCCTTTTGGTCAAGTGTTAAAAACACTATATCTCTTCGGAGCATTCTCACCTATAAGGGGCGTTAGTTTTATATTAGAAATGCCCAATTGTAATGCCGATAATTTTCAAATATTTTTAGATGAACTATCAAAAAAATATGTAAATGTTTATAATATCCTAAACTTAGATAATGGGGCTTTTCACAAAGCAAAGTCACTCAAAATAGCTGAAAATATTAGTTTGCTATTTTACCCCCATACAGCCCTGAACTAAATACCGCAAAAAATATGTGGGCTACATTAAAAAGAAAATTTACAAATAAGCTGTATCATTCACTTGAAGAAGTAAATGAATTTAATAATAATGCAAAAGCTAAAATAACAAAATAAAGTAATAAAAAAATTGGTGGTTTTGATTATGTTTTTGTTGATATAATTTGGACAATTAATATTTTTAATATGGTATAAATCAGCATTGACAAAATTAAAAATACTTTTTAATAGTCCACCAAAATATAAAAAGAGGCCATTCTCAAAAGTTGAGAACAGCCTCTTTTTTTTTGTGTCAGTATCAGAGAAAACTTAGAACAACCTATTCTCAAATACTAAAGTTTACTTTTTATTAACCTAATCTTATTACTCACTAATTTAGTTTAGTTCTTTATAAATTCAAGTGTTTTTATAATCTTGGCATTTTCTTTATTATTCACCCTTACTAAATAAACACCTTTGCTCCAAGCGCTAATATTTAACATTTCGGTATTGGTATTAGAAG
>JAYUJS010000167.1:0-1251 GCA_043765095.1 Ferruginibacter sp. | reverse complement strand
GAGTTTACTATTTGCTTATAGCTATTTTGCCCATTTAATGTGGAGGCCGTTTGTGTAGCTACCGTTTTAAAATTATTTCCATCGGTAGATGATTGTAGATTATACTTGCTTAATGGTTCGTCAGCATATACGCTCCATTTAATGGTAGTTGCTTTTTCAGTAGCGTTATATAATCCGGCTAGTTCATTAAAATTTACTGTAAGCAAGCCAGAGCTAGATTTTACTTGCCCTGCGCCCGTTATTTCTCCTATTACTTGGCTATTGGTAGATAAGTAAGAGGCAAAAGAATTTGTTAGTATATCGTATTTGTATAATGTATTATCTGCAACGCCACTATATAATGAAGTATATACTGAACCATCTAATGCTACACCTGCGCCACTTATATACATTGAGTAGTCGTCAAAGCCGCTAAACTCAAACAATACTTCTTTTATAAATTTTGCTTTTTTTGTAATGGGGTCTATACTAAAAATACATGGCTTGTAACCCCCTAAAATTGGAATATTTACCAAGGCTGTTAATCCATTGCTTTCATTGGCCATTAAGCCGCCGCCCTTTGCAGTAGCAAAACTTACAGTATTTCCTATTTCATCTGCAATAATAGCACCGCTACTTATTGCGTATGGGCTTACTGTGGAAAAACTAAATAACTTATTGTCTTTACTTATTGCATAACCAGTACTGGTAGCTTTGCGTATAGCCATCATATTTATACCAAATGTAGACTCGCTACTTATTACAGGCAGTGCAGTTGTACCATTTGTACCAGCAGTAGCTCCTACAAAAGATTGCCCAGTGTTTATTTCTGCACCTGTAGTACCTGTTGATTTTCTTAAAATATATAATTTGGGAGTAGCACTATTATCCACAAAAAATACTTGTGCCAGTGAATCTGGGTTTAAAGCCATGGCGCCAATATATTTTGATAATGTGCTAGCGCTTGCCCCAGGTCTTGTCCAGCTGGTGGTATTTTGTCCATTTAGCCATTGCTTTACTCCTTGCAAAGATGAGTTGGCATCGCTTGTGTAAATCGGTAAACTTGCATTAAAAGGTACTTGTGATTGTGCAAATGTTGCAAAAGCCATCATGCAAATAAGTGCAATTAAGAATAAGTTTTTCATAGATTTTGGTTTTTAAATAAAGGATAGATGCAAATTACACAACCATGACTTACTAAAATGAAGCGTTTTTAACAATTTTTATGTGGTTTCTTATAAAATATTTTGTCGTAAACCTTCTACTTGTATA
>JAYUJS010000166.1:0-3479 GCA_043765095.1 Ferruginibacter sp. | reverse complement strand
TAAATAATTTTTAAATACTATTATATCCGATTTTGTTATTATAACATCGTATCCATCACCAGCATGGCCACATACGTAGGTAGTTTTATCATTAAATTTTATAGTGGCTTTTGTTAATATATTTATCCATTCACTAATATTAGCACCAGCATTTTTATCAATGTAAGGGTATCTTCTATTAAAAACCAAATCTCCCACATGTACAATATTTTCTTTTTCTAGATGCACAAAAATATCACCATTTGTATGCCCTTTTCCAAAATAATAAAGTGATATTTTTTCTTTTTTAAATTTTTTGCTCCACGTATTGTCAAAAGTTATTGTGGGGTATAATTGAGCATCTTCTTTTTTACTTTTAACAGCATTTTCTTTTTGGTTTTTTAAAGAGTTTGTATGTGCAACAATATTAGTTACAATACCTTTAAATGCTATATTTCCAGCGGTATGGTCAGCATGATGATGTGTATTTATTAATAATTCAAATGGCTTATCCGTTTTCTTTTTTATTTCATCAATACAATGCTGGGCAGTGTTAGGAAATTGAGCATCTATTACTACGATACCTTTTTTATTAAGCATAAATAAAATAGTACCGCCTTTTTCAATAAAAATACCAACTTTATCTGTAAGCATTTTTATTTTGTATGCAGGGTCTGCTAAAAAAGCTCCTAAAGTATTTTTACTTAAAAATGCCAATGCACCTAAAGTAAGTGCGGTATTTTTAATAAATCTTCTACGCTCCATATTTTTATTTTATAATAGATGTCATTTTTTTTCTAAAATCTGGTTTCGATAAAATAGCTAATTCAAAATCATTCATCCAAGTTTGTAGCTTACTATTTTCTTCTTGAGTTAGGTCGTTAAAAAAATATGCCATTTCTATTCTTTCTCGTTTTTTTGTAGTGGCATAAATAGCTTTCGTAAGCACCCATGCTGTACTGCCGCCTTTTGTACCAGCATGTTTTAACCATTGTTTATTAGAAGTATTCTCCATTAAAGTTTCTAATACATTTGATAAGATTTTATAAGTGCCACTATCAAAAAATTGTCTGTTGTTTAATATTCTACAAATATGTACGTAATCTTTTGTAGTAGATGCTGGTAATCTATCGCTCCATGCTTTTTGCATTTTCATGCTAAGGTCTTGTGGTCTAAATTTTAATTTTAACACTGTATCGTATGCAAGGGCTTTGTGCATATCATAAATAAACCTGCAATATTCCTCGGCGCTAAGTTTTTTAATTCCTTTTAAAATAGAATTTTCACTTTTCCTTTTAGGATTTTGATACATAAATAGAGAGGCCACTAGTGGGTATATTGGGCTATGGTTTTGAAGCCCCATCAACTGTATATTATTTTTTACATTATCTATACCCAATATTTCCATTAAAAATTCAGTATTTGCATTACTGCTAAACATTATCATACCCCTTGCTATATGTATTAATGCTATACTATCTTTTACAATATGCTTTTTACTTTTTTCGTATGCAATCCAGTTTGGGTGTGCATCTCCATCAGTATTTGGTAAATAATAGTTGTCTAATTCAGATAATGCAACAAAATTATTTTCATTAATTACTTTATTAGCCGCTTGCTTTGCAAATTCAATTGCTACCAATATTTTCACTGTACTTGCTAATGGCATCATCACATTTTCATTTTGGTGTGCCAGTATAGTGTCGTTTTGTGTAAAATAAATTGATGCTCTATTTTTATTAGCTGCTATAAAATTAGCAAGTGAATCTGCAAATGTTTGGGCTTGCATATTTACAATGCATAAATTAAAAATAATTGAAAATAAATATTTTCGTTTCATGTGTGAGATGTTTAAATTTTGCTAGCGTAAAAATAACCTAATTTACACTTCTAAAAATGAAATAATGTAAATGAGATTAACAAAACTCTACAAAGATTTTTTTAATAGTGAAAAAATTGGTGCAATGATTTTATTGGCTTGTACTGCTTTTTCATTGTTGCTAGCCAATAGTAGTTTTCATATACAGTATCTCTCATTGTTGCATGTACCTATAGCTGGCAATACACTTACACATTGGGTAAATGAAGGACTAATGGCAATATTTTTTTTACTCATTGGGCTTGAGCTTGAAAGAGAAATTTACATAGGGGAATTATCAAATGTAAAAAATGCTTTACTTCCATTGGTTGCTGCTATTGGAGGTATGATAGTACCTGCCCTAATATATTTATTTTTTAATTTTGGAAGTAATACAAAGGCTGGTGCTGGCATACCTATGGCTACAGATATTGCATTTGCAATAGGTATTTTATCGTTGGTTGGCAAACGTGTACCCGCATCTTTAAAAATATTTTTAACAGCTTTAGCAGTTATTGATGATATTGGTGCTATTATTGTAATTTCTATATTTTATACAAGCACTATTTCATGGTTTTATTTAATGCTAGTAGGTATAATTTGGTTATTTCTATTTATTTTAAACCGATTAAAATTTAATAATCTTATACCATATATTATTGGTGGCATTGCAATATGGTATTGCATGCTGCATACTGGTGTGCATGCAAGTATTGCTGGTGTATTATTAGCTTTTGTAATTCCTTTTGGAAATGGAAAACATTATTCAGCATCTTATGTTTTGCAACAAAAATTGCATAAAGCTGTAGCATTTTTTATTCTGCCTTTGTTTGCATTATGCAATACTGCTATTATTTTTAATAATAATTTTTCTACTGTTATTAATACGCCATATAGCTTGGGTATTTTATTTGGCTTAGTTGCAGGAAAGGTTATTGGCATTTTATTATTTTGTATAATTGCAGTAGCAGTTGGCATTTGTGTTTTACCAAACGGTTTAAAATGGGGGCATATTGTTGGAGCAGGTTTACTTGGGGGTATTGGGTTCACCATGTCAGTATTTATTACTTTACTAGCTTTTAGTGATGAAATTATTATTAATAATGCAAAGCTTAGTATAATCTTAGCTTCTTGTATTGCTGGTTTTTTAGGTTTTGTTATTTTAAAAATAGTAATAAAAAAATCCTCCCATAATAAAGGAGGATTTATGACTTATGAATAAACTATAAAGTTAAAAATTTAAATATCTAACATCTCACATTTAATATTTCATATCTCAATACTTTTATCTCTACCGTTCCCAAACAAGTGCACTTGCGCCTAATATTGCTGCATCGCTTTCTTTCAATTCACTAAAAATAAGTTTTACTTTATCTTTGAAAATAGGAAGTAAATTCCTTTCCATACTTTCTTTAATGGGGTTCATTAAAATATCTCCAGCTTTGGTAAGCCCACCAAAAAGAATAATTGCTTCTGGGGAAGAAAACATTATAAAATTAGCTAGCGCCATTCCCAATATATCACCAGTAGTTTTAAATACTTTTTGTGCAAGTGAATCTCCAGAAACGGCTGCATCAAAAACAGCTTTACTATCAAGTAAATTTATTTCAATATCTCTTAAAGTACTCAATTCATTTGTGCC
>JAYUJS010000165.1:0-1259 GCA_043765095.1 Ferruginibacter sp. | reverse complement strand
TTATTAACCATGGGTAAAACCTTTAGAAGATACGTCAATCTATTTGTCAATAAAAGCTCAATAGATAGTTAAAGATGCAATGTGCGACGCCACCGAAGCTCAATCAAAGAACCAAAGCCCATTAAAAAAAATTATAAAAACGAAGTTTTATAATTCGCTGCTTTTTTTATATACCTACATACCCCAACGAGGTTTACTTTTAGTAACCATTGGTGAAACCAAAGGCAAAAAACGAAGTTTTTTAAACTAGTATGAAATAAAAATCCTTCGTACTTTTGTATAATATAAAGATATAAAAT
The DNA here is from genome assembly GCA_043765095.1 of Ferruginibacter sp. Classification (GTDB taxonomy): domain Bacteria; phylum Bacteroidota; class Bacteroidia; order Chitinophagales; family Chitinophagaceae; genus Ferruginibacter. The sequence continues at coordinate 960 of JAYUJS010000165.1, read as the reverse complement.
GGCCGATACACAAGAAATTTTACAAGAAGTAGTAATAAAATTTGCAGGCGATAGTGGTGATGGTATGCAACTTACAGGTACTCAATTTACCAACAATAGCGCTATGCTGGGGCTTGACCTTGCTACGTTTCCTGATTTTCCTGCGGAGATACGTGCCCCAATAGGTACGCTGCCTGGCGTAAGTGGTTTTCAACTTAGGTTTAGCAGTGATAGGATTTTTACACCTGGTGATGAATGCGATGTGCTAGTGGCAATGAATGCTGCGGCACTAAAAGTAAATTTAAAGGCTCTAAAAAAAGGGGGGAAAATAATTGTAAATACGGATGGTTTTGATGCAAAAAATTTACGCCTAGCAAATTACCCCGAAGGCGTAAACCCTGTGGAAGATAATAGCCTTGATGGATATGAAGTAATAAAAATGGATGTTACTAAAATGACCCGTGAGGCATTGAAAGATATAACCATGGGCACCAAAGAAAAAGACCGTGCAAAAAATATGTTTGTGCTAGGTTTTTTGTACTGGATGTACAATAGAAGTATGGATAATACCATTGTTTTTCTTACAGAAAAATTTGGTAAAAAACCAGAGATACTAGAAAGTAATATAAAGGCATTGCAAAGTGGTTATAATTTTGGTGATACTACCGAAACTTTTTCTGCACGATACTCAGTTGCAAAAGCAACAATGGAGGCAGGCACTTATCGCTCTATGATGGGTAACCAAGCTTTATCTTATGGGCTTATTGCAGCTTCGCAAAAAAGTGGGTTGCCTATATTTTTAGGCTCCTACCCTATTACTCCTGCATCGGATATTTTGCATGAGCTAAGCCGGCATAAGGCATTTGGTGTGCGTACATTTCAGGCAGAGGATGAAATAGCAGCAATAACCTCCGCTATTGGCGCAAGCTATGGTGGACACCTTGGAGTAACTACTACAAGCGGACCAGGTATGGCGCTAAA
>JAYUJS010000164.1:0-1261 GCA_043765095.1 Ferruginibacter sp. | reverse complement strand
TATGTTAAAGTCTTTAAATCAAAAAATAAATTTTGTTTTGTTGGGTTTTCTATGTCTCCAAACTCTTCCCGCTTATTTTGTTGGTATGCAATATTGAGAGAAATTTTATTATTACCTATTTTAAAATTATTATCTGTCGCTATTTTAAAATGATTAATATTTTGATATGGTATTTGTGGGTTTGTACTTCTAAAATCTGCATCGCTTGCCTCTAATGTTTGCCCATTACTAATTTCTTTTATAAATTTCCCGCTAATATTTCTTTCGCCTTCTACTAAACCCGCTCTTAAATTAAAGTTGCTAATTAGTAAATGACTAAAGCCCCAGTTACCATTATAGCCAACATATCCGCCAGCATTTTGCTCATTATATTTTGAGTTAAATACATTGCCATCGTATTTGTTTTTATAATCTGCTGCTGCTTTTTTAGTGCCATAAACATTCCAGTTAAAGCCATTAATATTTCCTGCTACATTTGCATATAAACTTCTAAGTATATTGTTTGATTGATAGTTTGAGCCAATATTTGCTTTTATTGCATTCATAGGAGCAGGTATGTTGGTTATAATATTTATGACGCCAGCCATAGCATCGCTGCCATAAATTAAAGAGGCTGGTCCTTTTAAAATTTCTATTTTACTTACGCTGGCTTCATCTATTTCTATACCATGTTCATCGCCCCATTGTTGTCCCTCCTGTCGTACCCCATCATTTATAGTAAGTACACGATTGTAACCAAGCCCACGTATTACTGGTTTTGATATTGCTGGTCCTGTAGCTAGCGATGATACACCAGCTTTTCTTGTAATGGCATCAATAATATTAGTAGAAGTGGTTTGTTGTAATTCTTCTTTTCGTAAAACCGAAACTTGAAATGGTACTTTTTTTAATTGAGATGCTCTTGATACACCGGTGATGATTACAGCATTATTTTCAATAACAGATTCGCTCAATGAAATATCTTTTTTAGTTTCTCCTATTATATTTATTTGCAAAGCAAATGTATTAAAACCTATATGCGAAAACTCCACCAAATGATTTCCATTTGCAATGTTTGAAATAAAAAATACACCATTGCTGTTGGTAAATGTACCAACTCTCGCATCTGAAATATAAACAGATACCCCACTTAAAGGCTTGCCGGTAGAAACATCTGTTACGGTTCCCGAAAAACTTCCTTTTGCAAAGTTTACTAGTGTATTTGATTTTGCATGTTGCGAAATCATAATTAAAAAAAGAAATAATATTTTTTTCATAATGT
>JAYUJS010000163.1:0-3491 GCA_043765095.1 Ferruginibacter sp. | reverse complement strand
GTGGTAGAAGTTTGCATGCGCAAGAAATAGATTTTAATGATATTCGTACAACGCTGCAAGCATTGTATGCCATATATGACAACTGCAATTCGCTACATACAAATGCATATGACGAAGCTATTACCACGCCTACAGAAGAAAGTGTACGTAGGGCAATGGCGATACAATTAATAATAAATAGAGAATTAGGTACTGCTAAAAATGAAAACCCAAACCAAGGTTCTTTTTTAATTGAAGAAATGACTGAGCTTGTGGAACAAGCCGTGCTAGCGGAATTTGAAAGAATTACAGAACGTGGAGGTGTACTTGGTGCCATGGAAAGAATGTACCAACGCAATAAAATACAAGAAGAAAGTTTGTATTACGAAACGTTGAAACACACAGGTGAATTCCCTATTGTAGGAGTAAATACTTTCTTAAATAAAAATGGTTCGCCTACTATTTTACCTGCCGAAGTTATACGAAGCACTACCGAAGAAAAAGAGTTGCAAATAACCATGCTCAAAGCATTTAAAGAAAGACACAAAGAAAAAAGTGCTACTATGCTTAATCAATTGCAAGATGTAGCAATAGCCAATGGTAATCTTTTTGAAGAATTGATGGAAACAGTAAAGCATTGTTCTTTAGGACAAATAACAAATGCTTTATACAGTGTAGGTGGGCAATATAGGAGGAATATGTAAGTATATAAATAATCAATAACCATTTTTTATAGCAAATACTGCTAAACCTACCCTGCTCTTTAAATCTAATTTTCCAAAAAGGGAGTCTCTATAACTTTCTACAGTACGAGGGCTACAGAACATTTTTTCAGCTATTTCTTTATAGCTCATTTCAGAGGTAGAGTATTGTAAAAATTCTTTTTCTCTGGCTGTAAATATTATTTTTTCTATCTTTTTATATGGATTAAACCTGCTTTTTGCAATCATTTTGGTAAGCTTATAACTTGTCGTTTTGCAATAGTAAGTATCATTATTATATACTGTTCTTATAGCTTCAATTATTTCTAGCTTGCCAGCATTTTTTATTAAGAACCCATTTGCACCAGCTTCAAGCATATCAACTATTAAATCATCTTCATCAAACATGGATAATCCTATAATACCAATAGTAGGGAATTGCAAGGCAATTTTTTTTGTAGCTTCTATACCATCCATTATTGGCATTTTAATGTCTGTAATAATTACATCAGGTAAATGTTGTGTTGCAAGCTCTAGTAACTCTCTTCCATTAGCAGCTTCTCCTATTAAATCAATATCGGTAAACTTAGAAATCATTAATCTAAAACCATCCAAAAATATTTCATGATCATCTGCAATGATTAACCTGATTTTTTTGTAGTTATCCATTATTTATTGGTATTTCAATTATAAAAATTACACCTTTACCTATTTGTGTTATTACGTTAAGATGCCCACCTAATATTTGTGCTCTACTTTGTAAACTTAGTAATCCTACACCGTTTGCTTCAATAGATTTTTCTTTGTAGTTAAACCCAACACCATTATCCTTTGTTTGTAGCACAATTAATTTTTGCTTTTTTTGTAGTGTAATATCAAGTGTGGAAGCTCTTGAATGTTTAAATGTATTTTGAATAATTTCTTGTACTATTCTATAAAGATTTACTTCTTTAGCTGCTGACAATGTAAACCTTTCTGCTAAAAAATTTATTTTAATATCATGCAATAACCTTAATTTCTCTATATATTCTTCTGTAGCTTTTATAAATCCTTTTCTTACCAAAGTGTTTGGTAATAAATCGTAAGATATTTCTCTAAACCTTTGTATGACTGTATCTATCTGTGCAGATGATTTTTCTAAAACTATATTTTCTATTTCGTCCGTAGGCTCTAAGTGGTTTATTTGAAGTTTAATGGCAGAAAGCATTGGGCCAAGCTCATCATGTAAATCGCCTGCTATTCTTTTTCGTTCACTTTCCAAAGTATTTATTTCTGCTGCTATACGAGCTTGCTGCCATTTTGTAATAATCCTTTGCTGTTTTAATACGGAATAAATTATAAAAAGTATAAAAATGGTTAGTACCATTCCACTTATAATAAATATTAGCGATAGCATTTTTTCTTCGTCCTTCATACAATTATATTTTCTTTAATTTTTTTGGTATGTATATTGTTGCTATAAAAAATAGAATATAACTTACTGCATTTGCAATTACAAAAACGTATTGTAATACGGTAATTTTTGCTGTAGATAAATTGTAAAAATATCTTACAATTATTCTTATTATATTTTGCAAAATAGGAAAAGCTAACATTAACAACCCACAACCAATAAAAAATAATGCATTGGTACCAATGTTTATATTATGATTAAATATTTGTAGTGTGAGTAATTTAACAGCAAAATAAAAAATAATTAAATAAAAGGCTATCGTTTTTTCACCAAGTAAGTTGAAAAAAACTGGTTTAAACATAGCATTTACGAAAAAAATTATACATCCAAAAATCAAAATATTTTTTAATAAAGATTTGTTTATAACCTCAAGCCTGTAAAACAATAAAAGAAAAAAATAAAAATGCAATAAATAATACACATGAATAAGGCAAATATGTAATAATGGCTGAGTGCTAAAAGGCAATATAAATCTACTTGTTGTTTCTGAAAATACAGAAAGCCACATGGCCCATATAAAAGGATGGTAGCATTTATCCATCCTTTTATAAAAAAGCAAACCTACAACGGCTGGTAGTGTGCAGCTATATGCCAAAATAATATTTATTGTTTCTGCTGTCATATCGTAAACATTAATGCAAGGTTGGAATTGCCATTACAGGTGGTTCTCCTTGGCTCAAGTCTAAAAGCCCTTGTGTAGGCAAAGGTGCAGCTAAACCTTTTGCTTTCAAATTAGAAGGCATTTCCCAATATATATCCCCTTTATCTGCTTTTGCACCGCATACAATTGGTATAATTCTACCTTCTTTCAAGCCATAATAAACCCTCATGCCTACGCAGGTATCCCTTAGCATCATATTCCGCATCATATCTCTTGCATGTATAAATAATTCTGCTGTTCCAATTTGTGTAGAATCTAATGCATGTACTCTAGGATTTAATGCCCGCCTTGCTTTTAAAGAATCGATATAACGTTTTGCCAAATCTTTAGTAATAAAATGAGACCAATCATTAATGGAGTTATCACAGCCATTTGTTTTAGTGTTATCAAAACAGCCTTCCCCAAAAAGCAATAGTACTAGCAGTAAAATGGAAAGTAATAAGCTAAGCAATTTAAAATTCCTCATGTTGAATAATTTTAGTTAATTAAATATAATAGAAATTGATTGTAAAGCAAAATAAACAATTTATGAATGAATGTTTACTAGTTTAAAACCCATATTTATATCCGTTAAACAACGGAAAATATTACCGTTGTTTAATATAATTTTATAGCTAATGGCACATTGTAGAAACTTAGAAATATTTGCACTTTTGCTTTGTGATACCGAAGTGTGGTAACCTCACCTTAACTCGTT
>JAYUJS010000162.1:0-1265 GCA_043765095.1 Ferruginibacter sp. | reverse complement strand
GGCGTGACGATTATAGATACAATACTAATCCCTATTGTAAGTTCTTTGGATAACTCTGTAAATTTCATCATGATAGAAGAACTTGGTAGTTCTTTCATTTCCTCAAAGGAAGGCAATGCTACAAATTGTGAAATTGCAAAAAATACTATGGCGTAGGCAATTATACTTATTACTCCGAAAGAAAGAAGCATCAAAAGAATCATCAACCAGTTTTTACCTACAATTGCTCTACTTGAAGCCATTGCATTCACTGCATCTTGCCCTGCAAATACTATAAAATGGGTTGCATAAAGAAAAGAAGCAAAAACATAAAGCATTATCACAAAACTTATTAATGTAAATATTCCAATCGTAGTTCCAATTCCACTAGGGTTACCGTATGGTGTTATCATAGGTCTAATTACGAGGTAGCCAATTACCATAAGCGCCACTATTAACACAATTAGCAATAGCGCAACAAGAAGCGTATATACCAAAAGCTGTATATAATATTGGAATCCATCAAAAAAATGAGCAAATTTTAAATTTCCGTTGCTTTTAATGATGTCAGCCGCAGTGTAATAACCTACGCCCAATGCTGGAGTAATTAGGAAGCCATTGATATAACCTCCCAGTGGAATATAAGACTGCACCAGTCCAATTATGGCTGTTATGACTACAAATTCGATAAATGGCAATGGTTTTTTAGTAAAAATCGCCCAACCTTCGGTGTAGTATTTTGGCAAATCAAAAAGATAGCCTTCTCTAACTTTTCTCTCAATTGTTTGTTTCATGTTTTACTTTTGTTTTGTATGATTTTAAAATGGTAATATGATAAAATTTTCTAACGTCTATACCAAAGTGTATTTGGTTTTACCCTTTTGCTAATCTTAGTTTTATCTACAATTAGTGAATTATTTTACTTGTAAAATAATTCTATTCGATATTCATTTTTTTACGATTAGAAGTTTAAATTCGTGTATTCGTGGCTAAAAAAGCATCACGTAGAGTATTTTTTAGCCACGAATACACGAATAAAAATACTAAATCCGATAACAATGTCAGCGAATAATTTTTATAAATAAAAATACTAATCGTAGTGTAAAACCTTATGCAATACAGTATAGCATCATCTATATGTAGTGCATAAGGTTTTACCCTTTTCACTAAAATTTGTGCTATTCGGATTGAAACTTGAGTTTCAAAATTAGTGAAATTATTTATCTACGATTAGTGTTAATTCGTTAATTCGAGTGAAAATTCGTGTTAAAAAATAAGTAACATTT
>JAYUJS010000161.1:0-1266 GCA_043765095.1 Ferruginibacter sp. | reverse complement strand
TAAGAAATAACTGACTCACCAGAGTAACCACCCGTAACCAACGCTATTTTCTTTTGCATTTTTTTATTTTATTTATTCTTTTAATATTCAAACATTTTAATGACTATCCGCAGTTAAGAGCCACCTCCGTACCAAGCACAAGATATTGAAAGATTGAATAATCTATCAAAGAGATTTTCTCCAAAAAATCGCCTATTAAATTTGTAGCAAAATTCATTAAAGTAGTTCTGCATATAAGCTTCACTCACATGATGATGCAACCCAAGTATTTTCTTTTTAGCATTGCTAATAGCTGTATGTACCCAAGGAAATGCTTTGCTTATTTTTGTTTTATCTTTTATTACAATTTCTATATGCTCTTTGCAAATTCCTTTAAGTGTTCTATAGCTTGTTTTGCCGTCTGTAGCCACAGTAGCATTTGGGTTTATTATTTTTTTTGTTTCAAACTCAATATCAGATTTGCCTAATGAGGTTACAACATTTATTTTTAAATAACCTGGCTTGGTAATCGGCCTACCGTTTTTGCACTTACCAATTTCAATTGGTGTGGTAGAAACAGCTACAATAGCTTTCACTTGCCTATCTAGTTCCTTTGCTGGCTTTACTACCAGACCTGTTTCATCATCTTTCTTTCTAATGCCCTCAAAAAAGCCTTCGTCCATTTCTATAAAACCATCTAGCTTATATTCTGCCTCTCTGTTGCCCATTGCTATTCGTAATTTTTGCATCAGCAACCAAATTGGTTCATAGCGTTTATGACCTAACATTCTTTGCATTTCGGCAGCCGAAAAACCTTTCTTTGTCAATGCCATTAGATAAATTGCCCACAACCATACCTTGAATCCAAGATTAGAATTTTCCATAACCGTCCCACATTTCAATGTTTGCGAACATTTACAGTTTTTACATTGCCACCTATTTGAACCAGCAATCCAGTAATGCTTTATACCAGAGCATTTTCTGCAAACTATACCTGCTAATTCTCTTTGAGTTTTAAAATGTTGTTTGCAATCTTCCTCAGTCCTAAAGGTTGCAAACAATTCATCTAATTTCATAATGTCTAAATTTATTAGTACAAATATACTAATTAAATTAGTTTAAAATGCTATTTTCAAATTTAGATACATATTAGTTTATTTTTAGTACTCCTTATTGCGGATAGTCATTAAAATTTCATAAACTATCAATTCATCATTAGAACATTTACACTCCTTTGCAAAATATTAAAAGCAATTTCTGCCATCAAATTTTCTTTATCAAGCGTAG
>JAYUJS010000160.1:0-9917 GCA_043765095.1 Ferruginibacter sp. | reverse complement strand
CCAGCTTTTACAGTCATTGGTTCATCTATTTTTCCTGGGCCAGCAGCCATTACAATTCCTTTAGATGGTTTTTCTTTTGCAGTATCAGGAATATAAATACCGCCAGCCGTTTTTTCTTCTGCTGCAGCAGGTTTTACAATAACCCTGTCGTGAAGCGGAGTAACGCTTAGCTTCTTACTAGTAGCCATAATTTAGTTGTTTTTTGTGAAATGATTATTCCCAAATTTGGGTAGATATCGTAACGCTAATATTGTACCAAAGCAATTTATAAGAATTGTTGTCATTTATAGTTGCCAAAAAGACACAAATAATTGGGGCATAAAAAAATCTATGTAAAAATGCCTTAAATGCGAATCATTTCAAATTATAAAAAAATTAATTTTTAATTGTTGGGTAGAATTGAAAGTCAAATAGAAAAAAAAATAATTTAATTTTTGGTTTGCAAAAATTTTAAAATAATTCTAATTGATAAATATGCTTATAAAATAGAAAATTAGAAAAAAATTAAATTTATTCAGTAAAAAATTCAAACAATAAATATTACATATAATACTATAAAAATGAATCAATATTTATGCTTTTGTGTTTTTATGTCCTCAATTAAATAAATAATCTGCATTCCATGTCCATTTGTTTTGTTGATAAAACCAACAAGTAAAACCCTTAGCAATAATGCTAAATGGCACAAAATCTATTAATAATATTTCGTGCGTTTTAAGTGCTTTGTAGGCAGTAGCTTTATTTTGTATTGTAATATGCGGCCATAATTTTTCTTTATCTTTTTCATTTATCATATTTGCAAATGCTATTTGCATTTTTGCATGTATGTTTTGTAGTGTGAAAGAAGTAATTTCATACGCTACAAAATTGTTAAAAATTTTTATGCCTACAATCTGCATTACAAAAATATTTGTTTTGCATAAATCAAATAAAATGTCTTGAACAATTAGATTATCAACAGGTAGTTTATGAAACATAGTAATATGTGCATCTACAAAATTGGCATAAGCAGGGTAGTGCTGTTTTCTTTTTGAATTAAAAAATGCTTGTGATTTCTCATCTATTTTTAAAGTAATAATGAGTGATTTTTTATTTGTACTATTCATTTACCTAAATATTACCGTACCCATTTTTCTTGTCAATGCCTGTTCTTCTGCTTTTAAAGCAATATGTGTTTTTACAAACAAAAACTGGTCAGCTTCGTTTGTTGATTTTTCCATCTCTTGCTGATTTTGTGCTATCAATTTTTTAAGTTTCCTTAATTTGAAATATCCAAGGGTAGATATAACTTCTTCCCTAAACAAATCTTCTCTAGAGGAAACCCTTGCTTCAAATTTTTCCACCCATTTTACACTTATTTCAGTTTGGCTATCCATCAAATTTATAACCAAGTTATTTAAGTTCTTATCTTCATAATACAGAAAATCTTTATCAGTAGGGTTTTTACCTTCCTTATACCATGTTTTATATAAATTTATTACTGTAATTAAATTGTTGTTTTCAATCATACTTTCAAGGTCATTGGCGTCCATTTCTTTAAAAATATAGTCTGCTACTGTGTTATTTTCATCCCATTCTTTTATACCAAATTCAAGCAAACTTCTTACCATTGCCCGTTCTTGGTTTTCATCTTTGTTAAAAAGGATGTCTACAATATTATCCTCCCCTTTTACTTTCTCTTCTCCTACTTCTTTTTCATTACTAGTTGCAAACTGCTCACTGCCTTCAGCTTTTTGTACTTTCTCCCGTATAAACTTATTCACCAAATCATTTAAACCAGCATCTTCTATTTTTAGCATTTCTGCTACTTGCTTTATATAATCTTGTCGCTTAGTAAAATGCTCTGCTTTGGTTATTTTTGAAATTGTTTCTGCAATTTTATATACAATAGCAGATTTTTTGGCACTATCATTTCCCACTTCTTGTAGCGATAAACCTAGCTGAAAAATTACGAAATCTTTCTTATTATTTTCTACAAATTCTATAAATGCAGATGCACCAATTTTATTTACATAACTATCAGGGTCTTCATTATCTGGTATCAATACTAGGCGCACATTTAGGCCTTCTTCCAAAGCCAAATCCATCCCACGTACAGCAGCTTTTATACCAGCACCATCACCATCATATATTATTGTAAGATTGTTTGTATATTTTTTTACTAAACGTAATTGGTCTATTGTAAGTGATGTTCCGCCACTAGCTACTACATTTTCCACTCCTGCTTGGTGCAGGCTCACTACATCAGTATAACCCTCTACTAGTAAGCATTCATCCGCTTTATCTATTGCCATTCGGGCAAAATAAGAACCATATAAGACTTTACTTTTTACATAAATTTCATTTTCGGGGGTGTTAATGTATTTAGGTGCTTTATCATTTTGTTTGATAAGCCTTGCACCAAAGCCAAGTACCTTGCCACTTTGGTTGTGTATGGGAAAAATAATTCTTTCTCTATAATTATCCTTTAGCCTATCATCCCTCATTACAACCAAGCCGCTTTTTTGTAAAAGCTCTGCATTGTATTGTGCCACAACTGCAGCTTTTGAAAATGCTTCACCAGCAGCTGGATTATATCCTAATTGAAATTTCTTAATAATATCTTCTCTAAAACCACGCTCTTTTAAATAACTCAATGCTACATCTTGTCCTTCCTCTGTATTAAACAATGCCTCTGTAAAAAACTTTTGCCCAAAATTGTTTATTACATATAAGCTATCTGCTGATTGTTGATACAACTTAGCTTCGGGACTTACTTCTGTCTCTTCAATTTCAATGTTGTATTTATTGGCAAGCCATCTAAGTGTTTCTGCATAAGTATATTTTTCATGCTCCATCAAAAAGCTAATGGTATTGCCACTTTTGCCACAGCCAAAGCATTTGTATATTTCTTTAGCGCCAGATACTGTAAATGATGGCCCTTTTTCGTTGTGAAAAGGGCATAACCCTAAATAATTAGCTCCTCTTCGCTTTAGCTTTACAAAGGAGCCAATTATATCCACAATATCTATGCGGCTTTGTATTTGCTGTATGGTATCTTTACTTATCATTTTAATAGGTGCATTTTAAATTGTAACTCTTTTATAAAAACGTTGTTTACTTTATAAAACACATTTACCATTTTAATATACTACAAAAAGATTGGCAGCTTTTTTTAACTTTTTTAAATACAACGGTAAAATTAATGTTTAACATCTTTATAGCATCGTTTTATATTTTTGGCACGTTTTATGAAAATAACGCACAAAAATGAACCATTTTCGGTTTAAACAAATAACTTTAACCTCTAAAAACAAATAAAATTACTATGAAGAAATTTTTCTTTTTATTGACAATCCTTACCGCAGCATTTGTATCTAATGCTCAATCTACAGATGAGATAGACAAACTAATGATTTTTAAAAAATATGCGGAATCAAAAACGATGATTGATAAAATAATTGCTGACCCTAAAAATGCAATTAAATCTGTAAATCATTATTACAAAGGAAGGGTGTATAACTCTTTTTCAAAAGAACCAAAAACTTCAGCTTTAGATGCGTTTGCATTAAAACAAACTGCTTACGAAAGTTTTCAAAAAGCACAAGAGCTAGACAAGAAAGACGAAAGGATGAAGGCTGAAAATTACGAATCATATTTTGATTTATTTGGAGAGTTTTATAATATGGGTGCAAATATTTTTAATGCAACTGATAAAAATTTCCCATTGGCTTATAAAGCTTTTTCAAAAGCAGAAGAAATTGAGCAATATATTTTTGCAAAAGGATATAAATTTGCCGGAATAAATATAAACAAGTTAGATACTAATTTAATTATAAATATTGGCAAGGCTGCAGTTTTATCTCAAGATACTGCGGCTGGTATTGCTGCTTACAAAAGAATTACAGATGCAAATGTAGCTGGTGCAGACCAAGAAGGTATATATTTATACCTAGCATCTTACTACAATGATAAAAAAGATGATGCAAATTTTAATGAAATAATTGCTAAAGGAAAAAAGTTATATCCAAAAAACACAGACTGGGAAGGCTATGAATTAGATAAAGTTTTAAAAGAAAAGAACAAAGCTGTTTTACTAGCTAAACTTGATGAAGTGTACAAAAGAGATACTACTAAGTTTGGAGTCAGCTTTAACTATGCAGTAGAAATGTTTAATATGCTGCACGCATCAAACACTACCGATGCAGATAAAAAATTAGTAAATCCAGATAAATTATCTGTTGTTACAAAAGCAGCTATAGCAAGCGATAAAGGCATTGAAGCAAACTCATTGTTAGCAAAACATTTGTATAACCAAGCTGTTGCTTTAGCAAACGAAGCTATAACTGTAAAGGTTTCAAAGCCAGCAAAACCACTTGAAGCAAAAAAGAAAAAAGATTTAACTACAGCTGCCAATTTAAAGTATGATGAACTTTTCCCTTATGCAGATAAATCAGTAAAACATTACCAAGCATTACAAAAAATGACTACAAGAGAAAAATCATCTTACAGAGAATTGCTAGGAATTTTAAGAACATATTACGAAGCAAAACTAGACAGCAAAAAAGCTGCAGAATATGATAAATTGAGGGATGCAATAAAATTTTAAAAAATTTTTATGTATAATTAAAAAGGTAGTACGTTGAAAAACATACTACCTTTTTTATTGTTTTTTTTTCAATAATATTTTTTTTCATAAAATTTTATCCTATCTTTATTTAAATGAGTTTACATTCTCAAAATATAATTTTATCTTCTTTTGTAATTACAATTACGTACACAACCCGTTAAGGGTTGCAACTTTCTATATCATCTATTGGGCTTAGGCTATTTTTTTTCAACATTAATTTATTAATAAAAGTTTTTTATGCAAGTCTTAAAATTTGGTGGGAGTTCTGTATCATCGGCAGAAAATATAAATAAAGTAGTAAAAATTATACAATCAAAAATTGGGGAAATAAAAACGTTAGTAGTAGTTTCAGCCTTAGGTGGAGTTACAGATTTATTACTGCTCGCAGCCAATACAGCTGTAAAAAATGACATTGAATATAAAAAAATATTAGAGCAAATAGAAGCGAAGCATTTATTAGCTGTAAAAGAATTATTACCCATAGCACAGCAAAGTAGCTTACTCAGTTTTGTAAAACAACAATGCAACCAAATAGAAGATATTTGCAATGGTATTTATTTGTTAGGTGAACTTTCTCCTCGTACGAAAGATAAAATAGTTAGCTATGGAGAATTGCTTTCTTCACAAATTATTGCTGCTAGTTTAAATGCACAACAAACCCCTGCCAAATGGAAAGATACAAAAGAACTTATTGTAACTGATAATAATTTTGAAGCAGCAATAGTACAATTTGTAGAAACAAATAAAAAAATAGAAGAATATTTTTCTACAGAGAAAAGTAACTTGTTTTTATTGCCAGGTTTTATAGCGGCTGATAAAAATGGCGTTACCACTACACTTGGTAGAGGTGGCTCTGATTATACTGCAGCCATTTTAGCTGCAGCTGTAAAAGCAACAGTTCTAGAAATTTGGACAGATGTTAGTGGCATGATGACTGCTGACCCCCGCATAGTTACTAATATAAAATTGATACCGATTATTTCCTATCAAGAAGCTATGGAGCTTTCGCACTTTGGTGCAAAAGTAATTTACCCGCCTACCATACAACCTGTAATGAGTGCAAATATTCCCGTGTGCATAAAAAATACTTTTGCTCCGCAAGATGTGGGTACGCTTATACAAAATTCAATAACAAAAAATGAGGGTGTAATAACTGGTATTTCTAGCATCAATAAATTATCACTCATTAGCCTTGAAGGAAGTGGTATGGTTGGTATACCTGGTTTTTCTAAAAGATTATTTGAAGCGCTAGCCAATAAAAAAATAAATGTAATACTCATTACACAAAGTTCATCGGAACATTCAATTACTGTAGGAATAGAAACTATAAATGCGGATTTAGCTAAACTTGCAGTAGATGAAACTTTCAATTATGAAATAGGATTGAATATTGTAGAGCCTTTGTTTGTAGAAAATGATTTGGCAATTGTAGCATTAGTGGGCGACCAAATGAAAAATCATACAGGTGTTTCGGGTAAAATGTTTAATACGTTGGGCAATAATGGTATTAATATTAGAGCAATTGCACAAGGGTCATCTGAGCGAAATATTTCGGCAGTAATAAGTGTGCATGATGTGGTGAAAGCAGTAAATGTATTGCATGAAGCTTATTTTGAAACAGCCTATAAACAAGTGCATTTATTTATAGCGGGCGCAGGCAATGTAAGTAGTAAATTATTGGCACAGCTACAGCAACAAGCTGCATTTTTAAAAGATAAATTACGATTAAATATTAAAGTAGTTGGTATTGCAAATAGTAAAGTTGCTTTAATAAATGATGCTGGTATTGATTTAGCTATATGGCAAGAAACTTTAAAAGCGGCACCTGCAAGTACTTTGCAAGCATATATACAAACCATAAAATATAAAAACTTGCGTAATACTATTTTTGTAGATATTACTGCAAGCCATGAAGTGGCAAAAGTATATAATGATTTATTGCAAAAAAGTATTGCCGTGGTGGCATGTAATAAAGTAGCATGTTCATCAAACTATGATTATTACAAAACGCTAAAGCAATCTGTAAATGCTTACAATGCTAAATTTTATTTTGAAACAAACGTAGGAGCTGGCTTACCCATTATTGGCACCTTAAATGACTTAATAAGTAGTGGGGACAAAATAAATAAAATAACAGCAGTATTAAGTGGTACCCTCAATTTTGTATTTAATAATTATGATGGAAAAAAATCATTTGCATCTGTAGTAAAACAAGCACAAGCAGAGGGCTACACAGAGCCTGACCCAAGGCTAGACTTAAGTGGAACAGATGTGATGAGAAAAATAATGATACTTGCCAGAGAAACAGGAGAAGAAATGGAAATGAACGATGTGGCTAATGAATCTTTTATGCCTGAAAGTTGTATGCAAGGGAGTGTAGAAAATTTTTATGCAGAAATGGAAAAGGAGGAAGCACATTTTAAAACGCTATATGAGGAGGCTGCTAGCTTGGGTAATAAATTAAAATTTGTAGCGAGTTTCTCCCCAAATGAAAATGGGAACAAAGCAAGTGTGGGATTACAACATATAAATTCTCAACATGATTTTTACCATTTATATGGCAAGGACAATATTGTATTATTTTACACCAACCGTTATCCAAAACAGCCATTAATAGTAAAGGGAGCAGGAGCAGGAGCAGATGTAACAGCAAGTGGAGTTTTTGCGGATATTATTCGAGCTACGCAATAGTAAAAAAAGTAAAGAGGGTTAGTATTAATATTTTAGAAGACTTAAAGTTATTGTTTAAATTGTTTAAAAGTTGATTATACTAAGAAAAAATGCGAAATATTTTCAACCCAGCCTAATTTTGAACAATTAAGATTTCTATAAAAGTAAAACGCCTTAACACCTACTCTGCTTGAAAGCTATTTTGCGACGAAAAACAAAAAATGTTAATCTTTTGCTTTTTGTGGGAAAAGTTGTAACAAATATATTTTACGAAGTAAAAATAAAAAATGTGTTTCTGTGTTTTCTGTGGTAACTAAAGTTTTGCGAAGCAAAACAAAAAACTGTGAAACTGTGGCAAACCAATTTTGCGTAGCAAAAAAATAAATATGATTAAGAAAGCATTCTTACAATACAAAACCATTAAAATTCTTGCACCTGCAACAGTAGCCAATATTGTGTGTGGTTTTGATATACTAGGTATGGCAATAAACAAGCCTGCCGATGAAATGCAAATGACTTTAACTAAAAATGTAGGTATTGTTATAAAACATATTGATGAATATAATTTACCAACTAAGCCAGAAGAAAACGTAGCGGGTGTAGCACTTTTAGCCATGCTAGAAGAATGTGGCGAAGTAGATTTTGGGTTTGAAATAATAATAAATAAAATAATTAAACCAGGTAGTGGCTTAGGTTCTAGCGCTGCTAGCTCAGCAGGTGCAGTAGTGGGAGCAAATTATTTGCTCAACAATTATTTTAACAACCACGATTTGGTACGTTTTGCCATGCATGGTGAAAAACTAGCAACCGGTGTAAAACATGCTGATAATATTACGCCTTGCATTTTAGGAGGCGTAACATTAATACGTTCTATTCAGCCATTAGATATTATAGAAATACCAGCACCCTCAATGTTTGTAACGGTTATACACCCGCAAATAGAAGTAAAAACTGCAGATGCTAGACAAATTTTACGAAAGGAAGTTGCACTAAAAGATGCCATAAAACAGTGGGGTAACATTGCGGGCTTGGTTGTAGGTTTTTTTAAAAGCGATTACGATTTAATAAGCAGAAGTTTGGAAGATGTAATTATAGAGCCAGTAAGAAGTATTTTAATCCCTGCTTTTGACTTGATAAAAGAGAAAAGTATTGCTAAAGGTGCTTTAGGAGGGGGTATAAGTGGCTCTGGTCCATCTATTTTTATGTTAAGTAAAGATAAGGTTACTGCAAAAAATGTAGAACAAGAAATGAAAAATATTTATGATAAAATTGGAGTTGCTTATTATACACATGTAACGACAATAAATAATGAGGGGGTAAAAATTGAAGAAGTGTAAATTTTTATTTACTTTAAATTTTGAGTTCGAATTTTATCAAACTGAGCTTGTTGAAGCTAAGGCTGTTTAGAAAACTATTTTTTATAAGATTCTTCTTCAAGTATTATTTGTAATCATATTATAAACACTAGTAAATAAAAATATTAATGCAATACTATAGCCTCAATAATCAATCTCCCAGTGTAGATTTTAAAACTGCAACCGTAAACGGACAAGCACCTGATAAAGGTTTATACTTTCCTGAAAGCATTCCTCAATTATCCAAAGAATGGGTTGACGATATTGATAATAAAACCAATGAGCAAATAGCTTTTGATGTAATAAAACCCTTTGTAGGGGATACTATAACAACTGTAGATTTACAAAAAATTGTAAACGAAACCATCAACTTTGAAATGCCATTGGTAAAAATTACCGATAGTATTTTTTCGCTTGAAATGTACCATGGTTCTACATTAGCTTTTAAAGATATTGGAGCAAGATTTATGAGTAGGTGTTTAACACATTTTGTAAAAGATAGTAAAAAGAAAGTAACCGTATTAGTAGCAACATCAGGAGATACTGGCGGCGCTGTAGCCAATGGTTTTTACAATGTAAAAGGGGTGGAGGTAGTTATTTTATACCCAAGTGGTAAAGTTAGTAGCGTGCAAGAAAAACAATTAACTACACTTGGTAACAATATAAAAGCATTAGAAGTAAATGGTAGTTTTGATGATTGCCAAGCCATCGTAAAGCAAGCATTTTTAGATACAGAAATTAATAATCATTTATTTTTAACATCTGCCAATTCTATAAATGTAGCCCGTTGGTTGCCACAGCAGTTTTATTATTTTTTTGCATACAAGCAGTGGAAACAAATATACAATACTGAGCCTATTGTGAGCGTACCTAGCGGAAATTTTGGAAACATTTGTGCAGGGTTATTGGCAAAAGTAAGTGGCTTGCCTATAAAGCATTTTATAGCTGCATGCAATACCAATGCAGTTGTACCAAACTATTTAGTTACTCAAAAGTACGAACCACAAAAAGCTATACCAACTATAAGTAATGCAATGGATGTGGGCAATCCAAGCAATTTTGTAAGAATAATGCAATTGTTTCAGCATCAATTTGAAAGTGTAAAAAACAATATTACTGGCTATGAAGTATCTGATGAAGTAACAAGGAAAACACTTTTAGAAGTATATAAAAATGAAAAATATTTGTTAGACCCACATGGGGCTGTTGCCTATAATGCCTTGCAAGATTATTTACAAAAAAATGTAAAAGAAAAAGGTTTCATTGTAGAAACGGCTCACCCA
>JAYUJS010000159.1:0-1270 GCA_043765095.1 Ferruginibacter sp. | reverse complement strand
TTTCAAAAACTTTCAAGGCTTTTTGTATCCTACTAGTTGTTTCATCTTTTCCAATCATCTCCGCTATATCAAACACTGCAGGACCAAACTTAGCACCTACAAGCATTATACGCATAGGCAATTGTAATTCTCCAGGTTTAATATTTTTTTCAGTTGCTAACGCTTTAAAAGAAATTTCCATATCTGTAGCAATAAAATTTGCTTGTTTTTTTATTACTTCTATAAAATCTATAAAAAAATTATTTTTATCATCATTCCATTTTGGTTTTACAGCATCTACATCCCAAGTAATTGGCGCTTTAAAAAAGTAACCAGCTTGCTCATAAAAATCATTTAATAATGTACAGCGTTCTTTTACTAAATTTAATACTTTCCCAAAATAAATATCATCAGTTATTATAATTTCTTGTTTAGCAAGCAACTCTTTAACCCTTAATTGGTAGCTAGATACTGGCAACTTTTGTATCCATTGATGATTAAACCATTTTGCTTTTTCAAAATCAAATTTTGCACCAGCTTTGTTTACTCGGTCTATACTAAAAGTTTCTATTAATTCTTTTATGGTAAAAATTTCTTGTTCTGTGCCGGGGTTCCAGCCGAGCATGGCAAGCATGTTTAAAAATGCTTCTGGCAAAAAACCAAGTTCTTTAAATCCCTTTGTTACTTCATTTGTTTTGGGGTCTGTCCAGTCCATGCTGTATACAGGAAAACCAAGCCTATCGCCATCACGCTTACTTAGTTTTCCATTACCATCTGGTTTTAATATAAGTGGAAGATGCGCCCATTGTGGCATGGCATTTAAGCCAAATAAGTGTTTCCAAAGTAGTATGTGTACGGGTGCGCTTGGCAGCCATTCTTCTCCACGAAATGCATGACTTATTTTCATTAAGTAGTCATCTACAACCACTGCTAAATGATAAGTGGGCATTCCATCTGCTTTCATTAATACTTTATCATCTACATTAATATTTTCAAAATGTAGCTCTCCACGTATCATATCTGTAAAACTTATTGTTTCACTTGGTTCTACTTTTATTCGAATTACATAAGGAGTTCCTGCATCTAATAGTGCCTGTGTTTCTTGTGGTAGTAGGCGCAAAGAGTTGTTCATGTGCAAGCGTATGCTTGCATCGTATTGTATGCTGCCGCTACCATCTGCTTTTCGTTTTTTCCGCATGGTTTCTATTTCTTCGGGTGTATCAAATGCATAATACGCATGCCCATCAGCTATTAATTTATCTGCATATGTTTTGTACAATTCTTTTCGTTC
>JAYUJS010000158.1:0-9956 GCA_043765095.1 Ferruginibacter sp. | reverse complement strand
TTTTTTAAATTAGCAACTTCAGATGAAATATCTATTTTATTACTTTTTTTTGTACAATCTCCGTATATAAATTTATACTTTTTTTGAATTTTAATTTTATATATTTTTTGAAACAGAAATCATTTTGCACTAAAAACTGCATCATTTACCCCTTTATTAATTATGTAATTGCTAAATGTAATTTCTGCTTTTCCTTTTTTGCCTTTTAACGCATCAGCTGGTTTGGTTGCTTGTGCTGTTCCATCATCAAAATCAAAGGTTACACCCTTTGGTAGTTTATAATCTTTTGCATTAAAACTAAAAATAATTTTATCGGGTAAGCCATAAGCAGCATAAGTGCCGTAAGTCATTTCTAGTTCGTAAGTACCATTATCTTTTGTGGTGGTTTTTGCTTTTTTTATAAGTGCAGTTGCTTCATCAATGTAGATGGTGCTTAGTACTACTTCGCTATTATCATCTTGTGGTAATAGTTTTGCAACTCTCACTGTTGTACCGTTTATTTTATCATTGCCAGCATCTAATACAGTAAATTTATTTGTACCTGTAAGGTTATTCAAATTGAGACTCACCGCACCTTTTGGTATAAATGATATACCACTTTCACTTTTTAATTTTAATCTATTTGGGTTTTTAAAATAGATTTTCACTTTGGCTACAGGTACTTTTAAAAACAACACATTGGTTTTTAATTTGCCAGTGGCTTCATAATCATTTACCGATTCTAGCTTTACTTTTGCTTTGGCTAATAATGTATTTATTTCTTGCTGTGCTTGTGTGGCAAATGCACAAAACATTAGTACAAGTGTTATTAGTTTTTTCATATTTTGTTTAATATTATTCTTATCGTTTCTAATTTTATTACCCAATATTTTGGGGTAATAAGTTTGTGTTTTACAAGTTGCATAATAAAGGCTAGTTAGATAGCTGAAGATGAAATGTGCGACGCCACCGCAGCTCCATCAATGCTTCTACAGTTTGTAACCAAAGGTTACAAAAAGCATTTATGCTTTTAACTCCATTACGTGAGTATATCTTTTTTCTTAAAAAAATAAACTGCTGCTCCGAAGAAAATTCCTATATGTGCTAGTAAAATAAATAAACTATTTCGCACTGCGGGCCAGTTTTCCATACTGCCTTTTATGGGAATATTTTCTTCGTTTACGGCTATGTAAAAAAAGCCCTTCCAACCTACTAAATAAGAGGTGAATAAAAATGGTTTTATACTTTTATCGATAATGGGTACGTTAATGTTAGATACAATGGTGCAGACTATAACGATGCAAACAGTAGCAATGATAGGGCCTACAGAGTTTTCGGCAAATACAGAAAGTAATAAAGCTAGAGCTGCAATAACGGTTAGTGCTACTGCTGCGTAACCAAAGGCTGCAAAATATCGCCACATTACATCATCTTTTGTAATTTGTAATATTTGCGACTCATCGCCATGTGCCCTAAAAATAAGCATATCATCTACCCCAAAAATAAGCATGCTTACAAACAGTGCCATTATTGCCATAAAAATAAGTAGTGCAACGGTATAAATTGTAGATGCAAAAAACTTGGTAGCAATAACTTTGGAACGGCTGAGAGGCTTTGTGAGCAATAGTCTTAGCGTACCCATGTTAGCTTCTCCGCTTATGGCATCGCCTGCTACAAGTGCTATGAGTATGGGAATTTGTATGAGCAAGGTGTTGAGGATAATGTAACACATAAAATATCCATTGATGGCTTTACTTCTATCAAGCTCAAAAGTATCGCCAGCGCTTTGTAGCATCATGTTCATATAGCTTGCGCCATCTGCTTTAAATGCAAACTGAAAAATAAATACAATGGCTGCTATGGAAATAAATGCAATGTATGTTCTTGGTCTTCTAGATATTTTATATAACTCAATTTGTAAAAGGCTCCACATGTGTATCGTTGTTTGTGAGTGATAAAAAATAATCTTCTAAAGAATGACGAGGCTGCACAGAAAGTAGGTTTGTATTATTAGTAGACAAATCTGAAATTAATTGTGGAACTTCTGTTTTGTTCATCCGCAATTTTATATTTTTATTACTTTCTTGCATGTAATTCCCCCATTTACTTGTTTGTAAATATTGCTTTGTGCTATTATTGTCGGTAGTATTTATTTCTACTAAAGTGTTGGCTGGATCTAGCAAAGAAGCCACTTCCCCCTCTTCTATTTTTTGCCCTTTGTGTATTATTATCATGCGGTTTGCTATGATTTCAATTTCACTCAAAAGGTGAGAAGAAACAATAACTGTTTTACCCATTTCTTTGCTTAATCGTAAAATAAGGTTACGCATATCTGCAATGCCTTGTGGGTCTAGACCGTTGGTAGGTTCATCCAATATTATCAACTTTGGTTGATGCACCAATGCAACCGCAATACCCATGCGTTGTTTCATGCCTTGGCTAAAAGTTTTTACATTGTCCTTGTACCTATCAGCCAAACCAACCATTTCTAGCTGGTCCATCAATATTTTTTTGGTAACTTTTATTCCACTTAGTTTTGCAAAAATGTTTAGGTTATCGTAAGCAGATAAATATTTGTACATATCTGGTCTCTCAATAATGGCACCAGTTTGTTGTAATAATTCGTTGCTTCCATCGTCTATCTTTTTTCCTAAAAAATAAATTTCGCCAATTGTGGGCTTTATAAGATTGAGCAGCATACGAAGTGTAGTAGATTTACCAGCCCCATTTTGACCAAGAAAACCGTAAACATCCCCTTTATTTACTGTGAAAGAAAGATTTTTAACTGCCTCAAATTGATGGAATTTTTTGGATAAATTCCTCACATCTACCATTATATCCATATTGCAAAATTACTTGTATATTCTTTTAAAGAAAATTTGTTTTTTTTTAAAAGATAATTATTATAAAAAAAATACTATATTTTACGAAATCTTAATTACGAATGTTTAGTTACAAAAGATTTTTAAATTTGGCTGAAAGTATATGTTCAGAAAGATTAGATTATACACACATTTTAGTGTGCCTTTTGTGCATATTTTTTAAAATAATTTTTTTACATATCTTATTAATAAAAATTTCAAAATTTGCAATCTGAAAATAAGTATTCATATCACAAATTGATTTGTGAATCTACCAAAAATGTCGCTTCCCTAAAGAGCGGCATTGGATTTTTATGCATGTGTGTAAGATTGTAAAGCCTTTACATAATCTTCGAAAGCCTTTACGCCTACTTGTGTTATTTTACAAATAGTAAGTGGGTAATTATCTTTAAATTGTTTGCTCACTTCCACATAGCCCGCTTCTTTAAGTTTGCTTATTTGTACACTTAAATTACCTGCGGTTGCATTGGTTTTTTCTTTGAGAAAAGCAAACTCTGCCTCTTTAACACTAATAAGTAGGCTTATGACTGCTAGTCGCAATTGTGAATGCAATATGGGGTCTAGTTCTTTAAACATGCGCAGCATCATTTTTTTTATAACGCTTCCATAAAATAATACCAGGTATAAGCCATGCAAACAAACCACAGGCAGCCATTAGCAGCATGTCTATTTCTACATTTGTATAAATGGATGTAACACTTGCTAACCAGCAAAAAATACCACCAAGTATCATTGGAATAAATTTATACATACCACCAATTACAAATGTAGGGAAAGCATACAGCATCATAATTATTGGTATAGGACTTACCCCTTTTACCCCAGCAAAATAAGGAGTTGTTATAAACATAGAAACCGTAAAAGCAATCCAAATAAAATTTATGGTGGTTTCATTGTGAGAAATAAAATTTTTACTTCTTTTTTCTTTTATTGAAAAATATATTTGAGGTATTAATGCAATTAATGTTAGTAACCATACATCTCCAAATTCTACTTTAAAATGTATTTCATACCAATTTACTAAACCACAAAATGTAATTATGGAACCCCACACAATAGATGCTATTCCTTTGGTAACGTAGCTTTTTTTTGCTTTACCTATCATTTCATTGATAAGCTTTAAGCTTTCTTGCTTTGTAAAATTTTCTGTTTGCATAGTTTTCTTCTTTATTGCTAATTATCAAAATAAGTAAAATCTTTTGTAATCATTCCTTTCTCAATAGTAAAAATAGAGCAGATGGGGAGCTTAAAAGATTTACGATCAGCACTTGTACTAGTTGAAATAAATTCTACTACTATTTGGCTTTCATTTAATGGGTAAATATTTATTGCCTCATCATGTATATTTGGGAAAATTTCAGCTAAGGTTTTATATTTCTAAGAAAATTTTATAAATTTTTATTGATATTTATTTCCCCTCAGCACATTCTTTCAACATAGTTCCACTATACATTTCCCCCCAATTTGGTGCAATGTCAGATGCTGGTTTAAATGCTGCAAATTTTTCCATAGCAGTCGCTAGAGGTGCAGATGCTGTTTTACAACCTCCACCAAAATTAGCTGGTGTAAACTTTAAATTTTGTCCTTTAAGCATGTAGGGGCGTGGGTTTGTAGGGTCTTGTTGCATTGCCATTGCCATTGCTTTTTGGCTTGCTGCACCATATTGTGCATAGCGTTGCATTGGGTTCACCATTAGTTGTATGCCTGCTATCATACTTTTTATACAACTTATTTCGGAGTTGTTTGGCATTAAAGAATCTGCTTTATTGATGAGCCTTGTAGCATATTCTGCAATCACATCATTACCACTTTGGTCTTCTTGCTTGTACGAATAATTTATACGGCATAATGCTGCATAATAAAATGGAAGCCACTGGGTTTTTTCTGATGTACCAATGCGTTCAAACGTATTGGCTAAACTAATAAAATTTTCTGGTTTTGAAAATGCAGAATCTATTTGTAAAATGTTTTTTTTCATAGCTGCTACAAATTTTTCGTTTTGTGCAAAAGTTGAAATGCTAGAAATGATGATGAACGTAAGGAAGATTAATTTTTTCATGATTTGTTTTTTATGGTTTAAAATTATTATGATTTAATACTAAGTTTTTGAAGTAGTTTTTCACTTAAAACCTCCTTCGACAAGCTCAGGCAGACAACTTTTTAATTATTATTTTTTATTATTTTTTAATTTTTGATATTCATTTTCTACCGAAATAGATTTGGGCGAAATGTATGCACTTACATATTGCATAGCTATACCTATGCCCCAACCTAGCGATGCCCACAATGGCCAAGGCCAATAATTTACATTCCAGCTATAATTATTTTTATCAGTAAAAAACCACAAAGCCCAAATGAATATATTTACAATAATGTAAACAGTAATACTTTTTTTAAAGCTTGCACGTTTTTTTGCTAGTTCCCAAAGTGCTGCATCTTTTTCGTTGGCTGGTTGTTCGTTTGTCATTTTAAAAAGTTTTATGACTAAAAAAAAACTTGTGTCTTGTGTCTTGTGTCTTGTGTCTTGTGCCTTGTGCCTAATATCTTGTGTCTAATATCTTGTGTCTAATATCTTGTGCCTTGTGCGTTCCTTCTACAAATTATTATTTATTGCATCTTGCGTTCTATCTATTCCAAAATTTATAAAACAGCCTATATATAAAAATCTTTTTGATGGCGGTGCAATGGCTATTTTATTATTGTTTAATGAAGAAAAATTGTATCCAAATATTTGCTCTTGCCCAAGTATATTGGTAAGGTTAAGTACCCATACTATAAAAGTTTTTTTATTAGGCTTGCCTAGGTTTGGCAAATAATTTAAACTAAAAGCAAGGCTGTTGTAATTAATTGTTTTTCCTTCTTCTTTTGCATAATATTTTCCTTGTGCATTATCGTATTGCAAATTATAAAATGGCCTGCCACTTGCAAAAGTATAGCTCATATTAAAACCAGTTTTCCATGGTAACACAAACTTTTTTGCTACAAAAGAGGCGGTGTGTGTAGCAGCAAAAGATGGAGTAATACTACCGGGGAAATTAAGATAATTACGCTTTGTATCTAAGTAAGAATATGATACCCAATAATCTAAATTTTTAACTGTTTTTTTATCTCTCCAAAAAAACTCAACACCCTGCGCATACCCACTACCATTATTGTTTGCAGCTACTTCTCTTCCAATTGTGTTGGGTGCAGTCTTATATAAATCAGAATATTTTTTGTAAAACATTTCTGTTCTAAATGTACGGTCATTTAGGTTGCGTTGGTATTGCAAAATGTAATGCGATGCTTGAGAATATATTAAGTTGCTATTTAATGCTGGCAAATATTTTCTCTCTGGGTTTTGATAAAAAATACCATATGCAAAACTTATTTGGCTTTTATTTTTAAACTTATATGCAATAGAGGCTCTTGGTGCAATATTCCATTTGCTAATAAGGGTAGAATGCTCTAACCTGCTGCCAGCTTTTAAGGCAACATCTTTTGTGAGGTATAAATCTGTTTCTGCAAATATTGCATTCAAATTATCTACAACTCCATCATCAAATTTATTTCCGTTAAATAATGTGTAAGTAGTTTTTTCTTTGCTATAAAAATAATCAGACCCAAAGCGAATGGCGTTCAACCCTTTTACTCCTTTATCAAATACAAATCGGGCTTGTGCATATTGGGCATTATTTACAATTGCAAAGTTTTTTGCAGCATAGCCAGCAGGAAAAAAGAATTGTTGCTTTACATTATTACCATCAATTAATTCTCCTGCAATATCATCTTTGTTGGTGCTAAAACTTAGTGCCGTATTTAATTTCCAACCTTTGCCTATATTTTCCCTGTAACTAACATTCTGAAATGTATTTATATTACTTATCAAAAAAGAATTTTTTAAACTGAGTGAATCTATATCTTGATTTTTTACACCTGTTTCATTCCAGCTCAGGTAGCCATAGTATTTTACAAACCCACCTCGTTTTGTTTTTATACGAAAGTTAGCATCGCCTTGTTGGTAAACTGGAATTTTAAAAAAATCTACACTTTGTTTTATAACTGCAAATGCTGGGGTAAGGTTGGTATAAGCATAAGAAACTCCCCAAGCTGCTTTTTTATTTTTGGCTAATTTTTGTATGCCAGCTGCTACACCTATTACTGAAAGCCCAATATTAGCTTCTGTTTTCTCAGGTAAATCTGCACTTTCTAGCACAAGTGCAGCAGACAATGCCTGCCCATACAAAGCTGAGTAGCCGCCTGTAGAAAACACAGTTCCTTTAAACAAAAACGGATTAAACCTGCCTCTTGTTGCCAAACCTGGCAGACTGCTATAAAAAAAGTTGTTTACCAAACTACCATCTATAAAAATCTTACTTTCAGTAGCAGAGCCACCCCGTACAAACAAACCTTCACTTTCTCCTACTTGCTGTGTGCCAGGCAGGGTTTTTAATGCTCCCGTTATTTCACCTTGTCCACTTGCGGTAGTTACAATATCTAATGAAGATAAAACAGCCCCTTTTTTCTTATCACTTGCTTCAAATGCACCAGCTGTAATGGTAACAGCATTAAGCTCTGTTATAAGTTCTTTTATAGATACATTTAAGGATATATTTTCTTTACCCAAATTTATTTTAATTTTGAATTCTGAATAACCTGTCATAGTGGCAGCAAGAAACTTCTCCCCTGCTTCGGTGCTTGTAAAACTGTAATTACCCAAAGAGTCCGTTGTAGTTCCGTCATAAGAATCTACAATTGAAATACTCGTGCCTCGTAATGGATTGCCTTTTGTGTCGGTTATTCTGCCTGATATAGATACTTGGGCTTGTACTGCTAAAGTGGCAAAAACTAAAAATATAGTTAATAGTTTTTTCATTGTTCCTAATTTTATACAAACGTAAAGTAGTTTATATTATAAACCAAATAAATTTTTATTTACAAAAAAATATTAGCTAATTAATCGTCATATATTTTTGCATATTTTATTGATAATGTTATATTTAATTAATATTTTATTGATAAATTGTTGGGTAGATCAGTTACATACTAAAAAAAATAAATTTTTTCTTTTGACTGATAATTGTACTTTAGTGGTAGAATTTAATGGGTTAGTAAGTAAAGGAGCTGTCAGAAATGATGGCTCTTTTGCTTTTTGGTAGTTTCTATTTACTATTTTTATGAGATAAAAAATTACAATTTCTACATTTTTATTTTTTCATTTTCCCTTTATATTTTTTAAAAATTCACATAGATTTTTTTACGATTTTCATTTTGCAAAATATTTTTTTTGCTAGAATTAATTTACAATTTTCTTTTAAAAATAGTTTTCCAATGTATTTTTTAGAACAAAATGACAGGTTTTTTTTGAATCACTTAGGCGCCAAGAAAAAAAGTTATACAAAGTTTTTTTATATTAGTATTTTAATTTTTTTCTAAAATTATTTTTTAAATTCCTACATAATTACTGTATCAAAAATTATCCGTTTCAATCTATTGCAAAATAAAAGTTGAATAAAGGTATGCCGATGAGGTGAGTGACACAACGATGCTGCACATAGCTACTGCTTTGTTTGGATAATAGAAAATATGAAACAAATTAAAATTAAATTTCAAAACAGTTATCCGTAATTTTATTTTATGAGTAAATCAAAATCTACATTTTTTTGTCAGGGCTGTGGGCAAGAAAGTGCGAAGTGGGTAGGCAAATGCCCGGGCTGCAATGAGTGGAATACTTTTGTGGAAGAGCTAATTGTGAAGGGGAGTGATAAGACTGTAAAGGAGGACTGGCGTGAGTTTAGCGGCACAGCTGGTTTAAAAACAATATCGATAAACGATGTAGTGAGTGGGGAAGAAAAAAGAATTGTAACAGACGATGTGGAATTAAATAGAGTGCTTGGTGGTGGAATTGTAGCAGGAAGTATTGTATTAGTTGCGGGTGAACCGGGTATTGGAAAATCTACTTTATTTTTACAAATAGGATTACAACTTACACATGTGCGTACGCTATATATAAGCGGAGAAGAAAGTGAGCAACAAATAAAAATGCGTGCCGATAGAGTAGGTGCAGAAAGTGATAATTTTTATTTACTTACCGAAACAAACACGCAAATTATTTTTAAAGAAATAAAAAAATTACAACCAGAGTTGGTGATTGTAGATTCGATTCAAACATTACAATCTCCATTTGTAGAATCATCGCCAGGGAGTATTTCGCAAATAAGAGAATGTGCTGCTGAGCTGCAACGCTATGCAAAAGAAACCAACACACCTGTTTTTTTAATTGGCCACATAACAAAAGATGGAACGATTGCTGGCCCAAAAATTTTAGAACACATGGTGGATACTGTGTTACAATTTGAAGGCGATAGAAATTATGTTTATCGCATTTTACGAACACTAAAAAACAGATTTGGTAGCACATCAGAATTGGGAATTTATGAGATGACTGGCGAGGGAATGAGGCCTGTTTTGAACCCTTCTGAAATTTTAATTACCCAAAAAGAAGATGAACTAAGTGGAATTGCAATTGCCGCAACTATTGAAGGCATGCGCCCGCTTTTGATAGAAACACAGGCTTTGGTTACTCAAAGTGTGTATGGAACGCCGCAAAGAACAGTTAGTGGCTTCGACCTCAGGCGTTTACAATTACTTTTGGCGGTGTTGGAAAAGCGTGGAGGGTTTCATTTTGGGGTAAAAGATGTGTTTATAAATATAGCTGGAGGTATAAAAGTAGAAGACCCAAGCTTGGACTTGGCTATTGTATGTGCTTTGCTTAGTAGTTATGAAGATGTGCCGCTGCCACAAAAAGTGTGTTTTGCTGGCGAAGTAGGCCTTAGTGGAGAAATAAGAGCCGTAAATAGAATTGAACAACGCATTGCTGAAGCAGAGAAATTGGGTTTTTCAAAAATAATCATATCGAAGTACAATGCTAAGAGCTTGGGGAATTTAAAATTTGGGATAGAGGTTGTAACGTTGGGGAAGGTGGAGGAGGTTTATCAGTATTTGTTTTAGGGAGCTAAACGAAAAGGAGTAAAAGGAAATGAAGGCTAGAAGAAAGAGAAGGAAATAGAAAGCCTTTTGCATTTTATTAAAAATTATCTAAATCTGTTTTTGTAA
>JAYUJS010000157.1:0-1272 GCA_043765095.1 Ferruginibacter sp. | reverse complement strand
TTCATTATAAATATTTATTAATTGTGCAGGGTTTTTAGTAAGTGCATCCAAA
Source organism: Ferruginibacter sp. (assembly GCA_043765095.1). GTDB lineage: Bacteria > Bacteroidota > Bacteroidia > Chitinophagales > Chitinophagaceae > Ferruginibacter. The sequence continues at coordinate 1,220 of JAYUJS010000157.1, read as the reverse complement.
GCTGTTTTTTCTGAAAGCCCATACTGTATTGCTTTGCGTAGGTTTGGTAAAAATTGTTTTACGTCTTTCAAATCTGCTGTAGTAATGCAAAAATTAATGCCAGCTTTTTCAAAAGCAGCTGGGTTGGTAGGTGCCATTTCCCATTGTTTTAATGCAGCTAGCGATACAAATCTTACATCATTAGCATCGTCTACATCTATAACAGCTGGAAAATTTAATGGAAGTATGTAGCTGGCTTTTGTCAATTTTATCTCAGCCATTCTTTCATATTCATTTTGCCCAGCTTTTAAAATATACTGTACCCCAAATTCATCTCCTATTCTATCTGCACGCATACAATTCCATTTATCATTTGCTTCAAATATTAATGGGAGTTGCAAATTATTATTCCATGCTTGCAAGCTTAAGTTTGTACCCTCTGCTTGTATGCGATAATTGTTTTTGTACCATTGTGCATCTAAAAAACTTTGGCGTAGTAAGGCTATTGCCCCCATTAAACTACTAGGATAACTTTGACCCGAACTGCCTTTGCTAAAAGAATAAAACGAAGCAGCTTTATCTTTTATCATACTAAAATTCTCTTTCCTATCAGATAAATCTACTACGGCACCTGTGCCACGGGCTATTCCATCTTTTTGATGCGTAAGCACCACACCAAAACCAAGCTCACGTAGGCTTTTAGCTTTACCCTCTTCTGCATTAAAAATATTTGATGCATTTACTTCACTCTTTATGGCTTGGTTACTACCAAAAGCACCCTTCGTATTATTGCCAAATTGTGGAGGAGCATAATAATCAAAACCCCTGCCTTGCTTTTGGGCAGTTGGTACACCATAGTCACTATAAATATCTATAAAAGATGGATAAATAAATTTGCCTGTACAATCAATTGTTACTGCATCTTTAGGCATAGCAATATTATTACCTACTGCAATTATTTTTCCATTTTTAATAATAAGGCTTGCATTACTTACAATAGTTTGAGCATCTTTTACAATAGTGGCATTGGTAAAAACATAGCTACCACTTCGTACATCTGCTGTGCCATTTACGTAGCCAGTTTCTTGGGCTTTACAACAAATAAAAATTATAGCAAAAGTAAGAAATAGTAAAATTTTTTTTAATATTATCATTTTATTTTTTTATTTATTTTAGGACTACAAATATAAATGCTAGCTATTGGCTTTTGTTGAAATAAGTTTAAATTTTATTTTTCTTAT
>JAYUJS010000156.1:0-3511 GCA_043765095.1 Ferruginibacter sp. | reverse complement strand
GTGTTGAAATTGCACAACGTACTGCCGATGCTACTATTAAAAAAGCAGAGGGTGATGCAAGCAGTTTGAAACTACAAGTAGATGCCGAAGCACAAGCTGCAAAGATGCGTGCAAATGCAGAAGCAGAAGCTACCAAAGCAAGAGCAGGTGCACAAGCTGAAGCTACAAAACTCAATGCTAGTGCGGATGCTGAGCGTATAAGTAAAACAGGTTTGGCAGAAGCAGAAAAAATTATGGCAATAGGTAAGAGCACTGCAGAAGCTTACGAGCTGCAAGTAAAAGCCATGGGTGGTGATAATTTTACCAAGTTTAAAATAACCGAAGAAATTGGAAAAGGTCAAATAAAAGTGATACCAGATATTTTAATTGGAGCAGGAGGAAACGGAACAGATGGTGGTATTAATGGATTGCTTGGAATGAAAATGATGGAGATGATGGAGGTGAAGAAATAGTATTCAGTATTGAGAACTTAGTATTGAGATGAGAAGTTTTAAAGTGTCAGCAATGAAAAATTTGGCACTTTTTTTAACTTTTGTTTTTTGGCTGTGGTGCCTTGATTAGGCTTCGGTGGCGTCGCACATTTCATCTTCAGTTATCTATTTAGTTTTTATGATGCACTAAATAAAAGAATAGATTATGCAATAGAACACTTAAACTATGGATACTAAAACCGTCAATCTGTGGCAATACTTTTTTGCGAAGCAAAATATTTTTAAAAGCAATAAAAATTAGAACTAGTTTTACATATAAAAAGTAATCTATGAAAAAATACATTACAACTTTACTCCTACTTGTTGCTATAATATTTGTAACATCATGTAAAAATGATGAAGAAAAGGATTTAGTAAAAGAAGTAAATAAAAATGGAAGTATAGAAACATCTGTTAGCGTAAATCACTTAGATAGTACACACGATTTATTGGTAACAAAACACATTGTTTGGACTAATGGTAACACATCAAAAACAATTACAAACAACGATACCATAGCTGCACTCGGTTCAGCAATGTTGGAAGCAGAAGATGAAAAAGGCGAAGCAAAAAATACTATAGCCAAGAAAGCATATGAAATTTTTATTACAGTAAAGTAGTTCAAGTGCTTTTCCGCCGAAGGAGGATTGAAAGTTGAAAGTTCAAAGTTTTTTTAATTTAAAACATTTTACAAAATAGAAAACTTTCAACATTCCTTCAATTTAGTTAAACTTCTAAACCCTAAACATCTAAACTAATTTAAAGTGAAAAAATCTAAAACCATACAACTAGTTCTAATAACAACTGCTCTAGCTAGCTGCGCAGATAAAAAGAAAGACAACGAATGGAATAGCAGCAATGGTAAAACTTATGTACGTGCAGATAGTACAGCACCATACACACGCACACATTACGGAAGTGGAGCAGCTGCATTACTTTGGTTTTATGCATTTAGGCCTTATGGCAGTTTTAGAAATGGCCAATACAATAATGGTGGTTACTATTCCAACGCTATACCAAGAAGCTCCAATGTAGGCAGCAACGGATTTAAAAATAACATTACTAGAAATGGGTTTGGGAGAGGTGGAGCAAGGGCTAGCAGTTAGAGCAGCGTTGAATATTGTTGAAGATTGTTTGAAGGGTTGAAGAGTCGTCTATGGTAAAATATAAATGTTCAATGTTTAATATTCAAATATTTCTGCAATCACCTCAATAAAAATTATAAACGATATTAAATTACAGACTCCCAAAATCACCCTGCGATGGATTTTTTGAGCTTTTCAAACTTCAATCTTCAACTTTTATAATGAACCGCATAAAAATACAACCCCGCAATAAATGGCAAGCAGCTGTAGAGCAGTTGGGCTTTGGTTTTCATACAACCGATGTGCCTTATTGGGATGAAAGTGCTTACTACAGTTTTACCTTATCTGAAATTGAAAAAATTGAAATAGCCACCAATAAACTTTGGGCAATGTGCTTAGAAGCTGTACAACATATCATCGATAAAAATTTGTATGAAAAATTTCACATACCCAAAAACTATATTCCGTACATAGAAAAAACATGGAACGACGATATGCCAAGTATTTATGGTCGTTTTGATTTTTGCGTAAAAAATGGTGCAGTAAAAATGCTAGAGTTTAATGCCGATACTCCTACCAGTTTGTACGAAGCAAGTATTGTGCAATGGTTTTGGCTGCAAGATTTTGATAAGAACAAAGACCAATTTAATAGCATACACGAAAAGCTAATTGCATATTGGAAATATTTAAAGAATTATTTGCAAGACGGTAAGTTACATTTTAGTTGCCTTAAAGAAACACTTGAAGACCTTACCAATACAGAGTATACGAGGGATTGTGCCATACAAGCAGGCTTAGATACCAAACTTGTGTTTATAAATGATATAGGTTGGGATGCAGAAACGAATAGCTTTTTAGATTTAGAAGAAGAACCAATAAAAAATATTTTTAAACTCTATCCTTGGGAATGGATGGCACACGAAGAATTTGGAAACAATATTTTAAAAGATTCTGCAAATACATTTTGGATAGAACCATCTTGGAAAATGCTTTTGAGTAATAAGGCCATACTTCCAATACTGTGGGAACTATTTCCAAACAATGAATATTTGCTACCAACCTATTTTACTGATAATGGTATGCAAGATTATGTAAAGAAACCAATCTTGGGCAGAGAAGGGGCAAACATAGAAATAGTAAAACATTTTGGCACAATAGAAAAAACAGTAGGTGAGTATGGCGAAGAAGGATTTGTTTTTCAGCAACTATGCTCACTTCCAGATTTTGATGGCAACTACCCAGTAATAGGCAGCTGGATTATAGGTAAAGAAGCAGCAGGAATAGGCATTAGAGAAACCAATACCCTAATCACCAATAATACAAGTAGGTTTATACCACATATTATTAGTGGGTAGTTTTATTTACAAACAGCAGTTGCCAACTGCTCTTTGCCAAAAGCAAACTGTAAACTATTATTTACTCCGCCATCATCTCCCTCACAGCAGCAACTACACTCTCCACATTAGGTTTTGCAAAATAATCACCATCGCTGCCGTAGCCTGGTCGGTGGTCTTTTGCAGTAAGTGTTCGTGGGCTTACATCTAAATATTTATAACCTTTTTGCTCTTCCATTACTTTGTTAAACATATACGCAGCTGCACCGCCTGGCACATCCTCGTCTATAAAAATAATACGATTTGTTTTTTTGAGTGATGCAACAATAGTATGATTTATATCAAACGGTAGTAATGTTTGTACATCTATAACTTCACTATCTATTTGCATTTTTGCCAATACTTCTGCAGCTTCTTGCACTATACGAAGCGTAGAGCCATAGCTCACAATCGTAATATCTGCGCCCACTCTTAGCGTTTCAGTAATGCCAAGTGGTACAGTAAATGTTTCTAAATTAGCTGGTAATTTTTCTTTTAATCTATAACCGTTTAAACACTCTACAACAAGTGCAGGGTCGTTACTTTGCAATAGTGTGTTGTACATGCCTGCAGCTTGAGTCAT